>JANMIV010000470.1:0-4822 GCA_031375995.1 Bacteroidota bacterium | reverse complement strand
ACCACGTATAGTCAATGAAGACTGAGTACCTGGCATAAATATATTTCTAATGGTATTGTTATTTACCGTAAACGAAGGTGTTAAACTTGCTGGTTGACCGCAACTAATACCCATGGTAATACCTGTTCCATTATTTACTATACTATTGGCCAAAGCACTACCTATGGTATTTCCATTAACAGCGGTTACCGCTCCATTGGTAACGTTAATAGCATTGAATGAACCGAACTGACCCAAAACACCTACGTTGATACCAGCAATGGTATTGTTATTAATAACTGCAATATTGGTTCCAGAATATTGAATACCATTGTGTGTAGATGCATGTGCAAATACAATACTGTTGTTTACAGAAGTGCTTCCAATAGTGTTATTGGTTACAGTAACATTACCAGCCGTAATATTCATACCATTAAATACAGGTGTACCGCTATTGGTAAAAGATATATTATTAACCGTATTGTTTGAAATAACAGATGATGTACCAGGCCCCAAATTAATAACCATACCACTAAAGTTGGCATTATTAGAATTGGTGCTCCAAGGAGTACCTCCACATAAAGCTGCGCTGCCACCTACAAAGTTACCAGTTATGGTATAATTGGTTCCATTAATTCCAGGTACCAATTGCACAGGGAATAAATTAGCAGTGGTAGGTGTAAATGGCAAATTATAATAAAAACTATTATTGGTAATAGTCCAGTTTGGTCCATTGTTATTATTCAATACAATTCCGCTTACTAAGCCATTGGCAAACTCATTATTATTTACAAAATTATTGGCATTAAGCACTCCTATTGCTCCATTTGAATACAATTGGAAAGTAGCCAATCCGTTTGGTGCAGCAATGGTGCTATTATTATTAAATAAACAACCAGTAATAGAGTCAAAAGAACAAGGTACTGTTCCTGCTAATACTTCCAAAGCAACTATACCAGATGCTCCTGATGTATTTCCGCCTTCTAATATCAAATTATTTAAGCGAACTCCTTGTGCTCCATTTCTGATGGAAATAGTAGAAGCTCCAGTATTATCGTTTCTAAAACGTAAATACCTCACTGTAGAACCACCACCAACTGGCACACCAGTAATTTTTGCTCTACTTGCACTATTTAAGTTAATTAAGGTATTAGACACATTACCTTGAATTAAGAATGGAGAAGTGGTACCTGCTACTGGGCGTATAGTTAAACTATAAGTACCTGCTCCAGCACCATCTTCTGCAAACTGATTCAAAGAAACAGTACCAGGTTCGTTTAGTAAATCTGAAGTAATTTCACCAAATACACTTCCACCTAAGGTTCTGCTATTGATAAATTCAAAGAAACCACCAGTACCAGTTAAACTAGTATAAGTAGAACCTGAACCAATTTGGAATACGCTATTGGCAGCTATAATTGGTAGGAAAGTAAATCTATTTGGGGTAGCAGGATGTGTAGTAACTGTATTTACATCTGCTGCTACTGCATAAGGTGCATTAGAGATAATATTACCTGCATTGTCCTGCGCTATTACATAGTAACGAACCGTATCGGCTACGGTTAAAGGAGCCAATGGTGCATAATCTATATTGAATGATGCTACTGCATTGGTAGCAGTACCAGTAATAGTGGTAGATCCTACGCTGAACCAAGTAATTCCATCTTTTGAGTAATATACCCTTGGACGTGTAGTTCCTGAAGTTGGTATGCCATTATTATCAGTAATAGTTACATTATTAAATGCCCTAGTACCCGATAAAGTACCTGTATTTACCAGTGGCGTAAAGCTAATTACTGGCGGGAAAGCATCAGGTGAAAGATTGAAGTTACCAGCATGTGCTCCCACATCAGTAGGCGTATTGGTAGCGCGGGTAGTTCCAAAATAATCAGTTGTTACGCTGGTAATTGTTGCATCACCGCTTCTTTCAGCAGGTGTTGTTCCTTGTAAAGCCAAAGTAGCTACATCTGCCGTGCCCATTGCGTTGGCACTAAAATTAGGATCTATAGAGGCGCTGGTTACATCTAAACCAGTAGTTGCCCAACTAGTTGTTGCTCCTCCAAGTAACTTAAAATTATTAACGTTGGTAGCGGCCACAAATCCACTATCACCTGTTATATTAAATATATTATAATTACTTACAATATTTGTTGTGTTTACTAAACGTAATCCATAATTTCTTCCTACTGCAGGAAACACGCCATTTACTCTATTGGCCAATATATTATTTCTAATATCTACTACATTCACCACTCCATTTACTGTAGGTATTGCAACTCCTATTTCTATAGCGGCAGAATTGGCAGCACCTGAGCTTGGAGTTCCTGCTATTAAAATACTATTGTGGTAATACCTGTTGGCATTTGAATTTAAAGGGTCTTGGTAAATACCTCTGGTAATGCGTGCTGCTGTATCAAGTGTGGCAGAAGAGTCAATACCCATACGCACCATATTATTGCTATAAGTAGCTATACCCGCATTATTCCATATACCTACTAATATGGGTACATTTGGACTAAACGCTGTTGAACGTAAACTATGTACAAAGTTTCTGTTTACAGTACTCACGTTTCCATTGAAAGAGGCTGAATTAGAATTGGCAATACCCAATACTGCAGAAGCCGAATTACTCAAATGGTTTAAATTAGATACCACGTTACCCGAAATATCATTATTAGGGGAAATAGTACAATTGAAAATTCCTACCAAGGCTGGCGTAACGGTTGAAGTAGTGTAAACCGTTCCTGCCGCCAAGTTACTTCTTGAGTACATATTGCGCACCACATTGTTTTGGATAATACTGATGGTAGCAGAAGTAAAACTGCTTGATAAGGAAATACCAAACACTTGGCTTGCCGAAGCATTATCATGTGCTATACTATCTACTGTATTACCCACTGCTAATTGTGTTCCAGTACTTGTAGAAGAATTAGAAATACCTATTATACCCATTATAGTTGAGGTATTAAAGTTGATAGGGGAAGCCAAGTTTAGAGAAGATGTTTTTGAATAAATACCTCTTACTATGTTATTGCTTATATTGGTAGCACCACCTGTATTCATAATACCTACCGTTTGATGGCCTCCAATATTTGAATTTACCAAAGACTGTACCGTATTGTTTGATATAGTTTGAGCTAAACTAAACGACTGACAAGTAATACCTTGTAATGCCGCAGCAGTAGCTGTACTTGCATTGGTACAAGCCGTTAACACCAAATTACGCACCACATTATTGCTAATAACAGTGGTATTTGAATTACCACTACCTACATTTATACCTGTAATACCAGCAAGAGAAGTTCCTTGGTTCAATATATTAACAACGGTATCATTGGTAATGCTTACATTACCTGTTGCAGTTGAATTAATACCTTGTAAGCGGTTATTTGAAGTAGAAGTAAATATAATAGAAGAGGCTATATTGTTAAAATCACCTATTCTATTGCCATTAATGGTATAAATAGATGAAGTACCTTGTACAAAAATAGCCGTCATACCTGAAGTACTGGTTAGGTTTATATTGCTTAACACATTGCTATTAATAGCAGTACCCGAAACTATACCCGAGCTTACTGCCATTCCTACAAACTGACTGCTCGAAACGTAAGGTGTTCCACCAACAAATGGTGCTCTGCCGCCAATCCAATTGCCTGCAATGGTATTGTTATCAGAAAACTGACCAGCATTGAAACTGATAGCTTGGTATGAAGTAGTTTGAGTAGCCAAAGCAGTGAAATAAAAATGGTTATTGGTAATATTCCAATTGTTTCCACTACCTATTTGTATATTGATACCTTGGTTGGCATTATTGTAAAACTGACAACCGGTAATACGAATATCTGAATTTAAACGAGGTGCATTACCTTGTGCAAAAAAACCATTAGCAGGAAAGTTAGCTCCAAATGAAGTATAATCCTGACGGAAATGGCAATTTTGAACCAACATGTTGCTCATACCTCTTGTAGCAGGTAAATTAGTTACTTGTATAAATAAGGTTCCAGATGTTGCACTTAAAACCCTACTCTCAAATATAACGCCTACTAAAGTATCGTTGCTACCGCCATTTAATATAGACAATGCTGGTGTGTTGGTATTAGAAGCACGAATAATTAAGTTTGTATCCGTTGGAGACCCGCTTGGAGACCAACCCAACATTCTAAATCCATTTACATCATTTAAACGAATCAATCCATTGGCATTGGATGCTGTAGTAGATATAATGCGTTGCACGGCTGCATCAGGGCGTACGGTAATGGTGTAACCGCCTGCTCCCACTTCTAACCATCTATTTAAAGCTACTGCTCCCGTTTCCACTATATCTGAGGTAATCAATACCTCTGTATTACCTTGTACTATTCCAGTATTGATGGCATTAAACAATCCATCAGTACCCGTTAAAGTGGTATAAGTATTACCTGTTCCCACATTGATAGAGGTTGGCAATGGATCTGTAATTTTATAATAAGCTGGGTTTGCTGGGTCTGTAGTAACAGTACTTACACTGGCTGCTACTGCATACATGGCATTAGAATTTGTATTATTACCCAAACTATCTTGGGCTAATACATAATAAAATACTGAATCGCCAGAAAGAATACCGCCCATAGCTGATGAACTCATAGTAAATGACCAAGTACCATTGAATCTGGTTCCTGATGTTAATGCACCTGTAGCACTATTCCAAGTTCCACCAATGTATTTCTTAAAGCGCACCACTGGTTGTTTTGCCACATCTTGCGGCAATCCTCCACCATCTAAAATGGTGGCAGTAAACGTACGGTCTAAACCTGAACTGGTATTTAGTAAATTAGTATAAGCAATAATGGGTGGGTTTATATCT
>JANMIV010000139.1:0-6017 GCA_031375995.1 Bacteroidota bacterium | reverse complement strand
AGAGCACATGACTGTTAATCATGGGGTCGCTGGTTCGAGCCCAGCCCAGGGAGCAAAACGCAAAGCCACTCAGTCCGAGTGGCTTTTTTGTTTGGTTTTAACATCCCCCTTTATAAACGAATATTTTGTTGTTAAAAGATTCTGAGAATTATTTGGTTCACTTAATACACAACCACGTACAATAGCCTTATTTTGCAGCATGATTTCAAATAGACAGCTATTTTTAACGCACCAAGCACAAACCACCAATTTCCCTTTATTACTGGAAGTAAGCAAAGCTGAAGGCATATATATATACGACACCAATGGCAAAGCGCATATTGATTTTATTTCAGGCATTTCAGTAAGTAGTTTGGGGCATGGCAATGCAGCCGTTAGAAATGCTATAAAACACCAAGCTGACCAATATATGCATTTGATGGTATATGGAGAGTATGTACAAGAACCAACTGCGCAACTTGCTGCTAAGTTAGTGAGTTATTTGCCAAGTTCTCTGAGTAGCGTTTACTTTGTAAACAGCGGTGCTGAAGCTACTGATGGTGCTTTGAAACTGGCTAAACGTGTTACTGGCAAGTCAAAGATCATGGCTTGCAAAAATGCATATCATGGCAGTACACATGCTGCTCTTAGCTTAAACAGCAACGAATATTACACCCAAGCTTTCAGACCTTTATTGCCTGCAATTCATTTTATGGAGTTCAACAATAGGAACGATATTGAATTAATTGACAACGAAACAGCAGCAGTAATTGTGGAAACCATTCAAGGGGAAGCAGGATATATTGTGCCACACATGGACTTTTTAATGGCTCTGCGTAAAAAGTGCAATGAAACTGGCACATTACTTATTTTTGACGAAATACAAGCTGGAATAGGCAAAACAGGTAAAATGTTTGCCTTTGAACATTGGAATATTGTTCCCGATATTTTACTACTGGGAAAGGCATTGGGTGCTGGCATGCCCATAGGTGCTTTCGTGAGTAGCAAAGCGCATATGCATACCTTAACAGATAATCCAATTCTTGGACATATAAGCACTTTTGGAGGACATCCGGTTATAGCTGCTGCAGCCTTAGCTGGCTTGCATGAGCTAGAACGAATGGACTTAATTGCACAAGTAGCAGCAAAAGAACTGCTCATTAAACGCTTGCTTATTCATCCTAAAATTAAGTCCATACGTGGCAAAGGGTTGATGCTTGCAATGCAACTTGCCAATTTTGATGAAGTATTGAAACTTTGCCAATTGTGCTTGCAAGATGGACTCATTATTGATTGGTTTTTATTTGCTACGGATTGTGTAAGACTAGTTCCACCATTGATTATAACTGAGGAAGAAATAGAAAAAACCATTCAAATTATACTTCATAACCTCAACAAACTTTAATTAATCCAACATATTTGCTTTAGTTTTTTACAATAAGATGCTACTTTCGCAAGCAAATTACGAAAGCCTTGTATAAATTATTACTCAAAATACTGTTTTTAATGCCAGCGGAAACTGCGCATTACTTTTCACTAAATACTTATCAAATACTGTGTAAAATTCCATTTGTAAAAAATATAGTTTCGGCCATTTTTAGGGTAAAAAACCCAGTACAATTTTTAGGCTTACATTTTTACAATCCTATCGGTTTAGCGGCAGGCTTTGACAAAAATGCGAAATACTTAAATGAACTCAGTTCATTGGGATTTGGCTTTGTAGAAATAGGAACTGTAACCCCACTGCCACAAAATGGCAATGACAAACCACGCCTATTTCGCTTGCCAAAAGATGAATGCATTATAAACCGCATGGGTTTTAATAATGATGGATTAGAAGCCATCAAAAAACGCTTAGAAAATAGACCCAAAGACCTTATTGTTGGTGGCAATATTGGCAAAAATAAAATTACTCCTAATGAAAATGCCAAAGATGATTATATAAAATGTTTCAAAGGCTTATATGACTTTGTAGATTACTTTGTAGTAAATGTAAGTTCTCCCAATACCCCCAATTTAAGAGAACTACAGGATAAAAAACCTCTGAGTGAATTATTACTGGCTTTGATGGATGAAAGGAAAATACTCATTGACAAAGCAAAGCAAAGCAAACCCATTTTACTAAAAATAGCACCTGACTTAACGGTATCGCAATTAGACGATGTAATTGAAATCGTGCAATTAACAGGAATTGATGGATTGGTAGCAACCAATACGACCATAAGCAGAGAAAATTTATTAACTGATGAAGCCGCTGTAATCCAAATGGGAGCAGGAGGTTTAAGTGGTAAAATACTAAGCCAAAAATCAACGGAGATTATAGCTTATATTAAACACCAATCAAATAATAAAATTCCAATTATAGGAGTGGGAGGTATTCATTCCGCTGAAACTGCCAAGCAAAAGATAAAAGCAGGAGCAGGTTTAGTTCAAGTATATACTGGCTTTATTTATGGAGGCCCTTCTTTAATTAAACAAATAGCAAAAATAAAGCTTTAACCCATGCATTTAATACACTTATCAGCCGCAGCCATACTTGCTATAAAAAGATACCAATTAAGTTTACAAATACCGGATACCCATTTCTTACGCATTGGCATTAAACAAAAAAATGCCAATGATAAAGGATTAATAATAGGATTTGATGAACCAAAAGACAATGATAAGACCACGGAAATAGAAGGTGTAAAGATTGTTTACCACCCAGGTCAAGCACTTTTCTTTGCGGGCATGACAGTGGATTATAAAGAACGAGATGGGAAAGAAGGGTTTGAGTTGGTTGAAAAAATTAAACAATAACTCCATAAAATAGCATTTAAAGGACTGGGGGCACTTCAATTATACAAGAGCCAATCATTTACTTTGTAAAGAACTTGTTAAATAGCAATATTTGAGCATTGTGATTGTTTAAAATTTAAAAAAATAGTTTATTGTTGACGCTTATTACTTAATTTATACCATGACAAAATCATTTAAATTATTAGCTCTTGCACTTATTAGTAGTAGTTTAATTATACAATCTTGTACCAAAGACAAAGAAATAGAAAAAGTACAAGCAACCGTTATTACTGGTGTTCCAGAGTTTTATGTATCTGGCAGTAGCGTAGGCTCTAGTGCTCCTACATACGTTATTATTGCCAATGAAAGCAATAAAATAAATACTCCACAAGATTTAGATTTTAATACTTTGCCTTCCAGACCTAACGAATTATGGATTATTAACCAAGGCACACCCAATACAGGTGGCTCTACCGTAATGCTTACCAATGTGGGCACAGCAAACCAAAAAGACGATTACAGAAAAGATGGAAATGCATGGCACTTCATGTCTATGCCTTCCGCTATTTCATTTAGCAAAAATGGCAATTGGGCTACTACTGCCAACGTGCAAGATGCCAACCACAGTGGGGGTACATTTACTGGACCTACTTTATGGTCGAGCGATTTGAGTATTTATGCGCAAGATGCTGGAGCTGGAACCAATGGTAGCCATTTGGATATGTTACATGGAAGTCCGTTTTGCATGGGCATAGAAACGCACAGAGATAATTCTTTTTGGGTTTTTGATGGCTATAATAGCCAAATAGCATTTTATGATTTTCAAGCAGACCATGGGCCTGGAATGCACGATCATTCTGATGGTATTATTCATAGATATACCGATTTTCAAGTAAAACGCAATCCTAAAGTTCCTTCTCATTTGGTACTAGATAAAGACAAAAAATGGTTATACATTGTAGATGGAGGAAACAACAGAATTTTAAGAATGGATGTAACTTCGGGCAAATACAAAAGAAGCATGGCAGAAATTAATGAGCCTTTAGCCGAACATGCTGAATTTGCTAATGCAACTTGGGAAGTACTTATTCCTAACACAGCTGGACTTAAACAACCTTGCGGTATTGATATCAAAGATAATCGCTTGTTTGTATCAGACTATGAAACAGGTGAAATTATTTGTTTTGATATAAGTACCAAAAAAGAACTAAGCAGATTAAATACTGGGGAAAAAGGTATTATGGGCATCAAGATTGGCCCTGACAATAAAATTTATTTCGTTAATGCTACTAAAAGCACGGTAACGAGAATTGAACCTAACTAGACATTTTTTTAATAAAAGCCCCATAAATGGGGCTTTCATTTTTTATACAAAACACCTATTTATAAGCATCCATTTTAAAAGTGTTTCTGCTTAATCTTCTTGTTTATCTGCTTTTGGCAAACCACTTTTACACATCAAACACCTACCGATTCAATAATTATTTACAAGCGAACGCAAGGCAATAAATCAATATTGGCTATCAGTAAAATTCTTTATCCCATGCAGCAAATTTAAATTGAGCAAGCCTTTAATTTTTATTTCAAAGCAAATGTCAGCTACTACCCTAATTCCTTCTTTAGCATATTGAAACTTTCAAGTTGTAAGGCAATTTAACTACCTTGTTAGTAGCATCATTATGCGCACATTAAACAGTATATAGCCCATAAAACCTACATCGGAAAAGGCTAAAAATTATAGAACAGATTAGATTTGGCTTCTGATGGTGTCCGAATTATAGCACGTAATAAATATTACAACTCCACTACGGCTAATTTATTTTCCCCTTTTGAATAAATTAAATTTCCTCTGCAACCATGCAGCAAATATTTGTTGACTTATGAAAAAATAACAAAGTCAAGGTAAATTTATTTTACCAAGAATAATCTGTATTCGTCTTTCAGTTCAGTTTTAAATTTTTAAATAACTATATTATGTTCAGTTTTAAACATATCAAAAGCGCAATTACAGCCCTTATTGTATTAAGCGTTTACAGCCATGTTCAGGCACGTGAGAATATTGGTTTTGGAAAAACAAATAACAATAATGCTCAGCGTCCAGCTAATACTTTGGCTAAAATGAGTGCAGGTTGCGCCCCAGCCACTGCACAAAAAGATTTAGATGTTAATAATGTAAGAACGACTATTCTTAATGGTGGTGATATGTGGTGGAATTTGAGTAATGCACGTTATGAGATACCTAAAATACAAACAGGTCAGGTAGCTAAACATTCTCTTTATGCAGGAGCCTTATGGATTGGGGGTGTTACCCAAGGAAATTTGCGTTTGGCTGCTCAAACTTATCGTTCAGGTAATGACTTTTTCCCAGGGCCACTGCAAATTGATGGTTCTGCAAGTATAACTGCAGAGAGATGTAAAAGTACTGATAAAATATGGAAAGTTACTAGAAACGAAATTATTCAACATCAAATAAATGCGAGTACAGGAGCTGCTATAAGTTTAAATATTTTAGAGTGGCCAGGTAATGGTTTGCAAGGTGAAGCACAATTTTTAGCACCCTTTTTTGATGCCAATGCAGATGGAAAATATAATCCAGAAGATGGCGAATATCCTACTTTCAATCAAGATGAGGCAAGTATTCAGGCCATCCCTGATCAAATGCTATTTGTGGTGTATAATGACAAAGGGAATATACATTCAGAAACATATGGTCTTCCATTGAATTTGGAGTTTAGGTTACAGGCTTTTGGTTTTGCTACCAATGATGAAGTAAATAACATGACCTTTTATAGAACAACCATTATTAATAGGGGAACAGAAACGATAGATAGTTGTATATTTGGTCAATGGGTGGATCCCGATTTAGGTAATTACTCTGATGATTATGTGGAGTGTGATGTGCCTAGAAATTTGGGAATATGCTATAATGGTGATGATAACGATGAAGGTATTTTAGGGTATGGCTTAAATCCTCCAAGTGTTGGAGTAAACTTTTTTGAAGGCCCTAGAAATGAGCAGGGGAAAGAAATAGGTCTTACTAAGTTTGTGTACTATGATAATAATAATTCAGTGCAAGGAAACCCCTCTAATCCAGCACACTTTTGGAATTACCTAAATGGCCGTTGGAAAGATAGGCAACCCATCACTTATGGCGGCAATGGAAGAGGTGGATCGGATACGGCAAGTTATATGTTTCCGGGTTCTACTGATCCTGGTAAACGTGCCGCTTGGACAGAAAGAATTGCAGGCAATACTCCTGC
>JANMIV010000421.1:0-1489 GCA_031375995.1 Bacteroidota bacterium | reverse complement strand
TATTTTCAATACCTTGAAATACAGCAGTCGAATGGTTGGCGATGGATTTTCGACAGAAAACCAATACAAACCGCTTTCAAGAGTGGTCTATTTAACGTTTTCCTATGGCTTTGAAAAAGGCAACGCAACCAAGAAGCGGAATAAAAATACGAAACAATATAAAAGTGGTGTTATCAATTAATTCAATAAACCATGCGCACATTTTTTGCAAAAAACGGGTATAAAAACTTAGAAATACTCATTCATGTGTTGTTTTGGATGACCTATTATTTCTACCCTTTTATCAAATTTTCAGACCACAAGGGATTTGTATTTGATTTTAGCGAGAGTTTTATCAATACAACCATGTTTATCATCAGTGTTTATGCACTGCATTTATCGTATTTCAAAAATCAGAAAAAAGGACTATCCTTTCTTTTTTCAGGCTTAATGCTATTCGTTTTTTTATACTACAATTGTGCCTATCGGGGCATGGATTGCGATTGCAATATCCGAATTTGTTACATCAATAAAAGCATAGAATTTTTAGTTATTAATGTCCTTTTTTGGGGAACAAAAGCGATTAGAGCCAATATTGTCAATCAGCAAAACTTGCAAATAAGTGAACAAGAACGGGTGAAAGCGGAGTTAGAAGGACTAAAAGCGCAAGTTAATCCGCATTTTTTGTTCAATACACTCAATATGTTGTACAATAGTGCGCTGAATAAAGACGAGGATTTATCAGATAAAATTCTAATGCTTTCGGATAATTTGCATTACGTTTTGCACGAAGGGAAAAAAAATCGGGTTGATTTAGAGCAAGAAATTACGTTTATAAAAGATTACATTGCGCTTTTTGAAACCCGTTTTAAAGACAAAATCAAGGTCAATTTAACTTACAAAACCGATGAGCCGCAATGTCAAATACCACCTTTGTTGTTAATCCCTTTTATTGAAAATGCTTTGAAATATACGAGTATGTTGGAGGGAAAATTACTACCCCTCAGTATCAGCGTGTTTTTGGAGAAAGGTATCCTAAATTTTAGCACCCAAAATACATTCGGCGTGCAATCTTCGCAGGAAACAGATGCTTTTAAGAAAAGTGGGATTGGCATAAAAAACGTCGAAAAACGCTTAAAACTCTTATTTCCAGACCGTTATGAATTGCGTATTTTGCCAGAAGGGACAACATTTAATGTACATTTAAAAATAAAATTAGTATGACTTGCATCATCATCGAAGATGAGCAACCTGCTCAACAAATTCTTTTAAATTATGTAGAAAAAACACCAAGTTTACAATGTTTGGGCGTTTTTGACTCGGCTATGAAAGTCCCTTTCGACCTACTGAACGAAGTAGATACCCTTTTTTTGGATATTCAATTACCCGAAATTACGGGTATAGATTTTTTGAAAAGTAGTAGAATTAAGGCAAAAGTTATCATTACAACGGCGTATCGAGATTACGCAATTGAGGCTTTTGACATTCCTGTAAATGATTATCTATTAAA
>JANMIV010000407.1:0-3788 GCA_031375995.1 Bacteroidota bacterium | reverse complement strand
AGTTACATTAGCGCTATTGTTTATAAGCAATGAACCAATTCCGCAAGCATCACTACTTCCATTATCAATCATGGCAGCAGTTACCACTGCTGTGCCTGAAGGACTTAACCCAACTGTAATATTTTTGCATAATGCGGTAGGCGGTGTAACATCTTGTTGAGAGCTCGTATTTCTATGAAAACGAATGGTATTACTACTAATACCACTTGTTCCAATATCAGGAACATAATCACCATCCAAATCGCCTATTACTATTCCACTCACTTCAGCTTGTGTTGATGAGGTATAATCAAAACGAGCGCCAAAAGAAACATTTCCAGCTCCAGTGCTTGTGTTTGGATATACAGAAAATACATTTACTCCTAAAGATTTTGTAACAATATCAGGTAATCCATCCCCATTTACATCCCCTACACCAATTCTATAATTAGCAGTTGGAGCAGTAAGATTAACTGAGTTTGCAAATGAAATATCCCCAACAGTAGAAGTATTTCTAAAAATAGCGGTATTGGTTGCTCCACTATAATTACAAGTAGTTAAATCAATTTTACCATCTTTATCAAAATCAGCAATTTGGCATCTGTACGGGTATTCACCATTACTTGCCCAAAATTCAGGGCTTTCAAAAGACAAAGTTGCACTTCCTGAGGTGCTTGTATTCCTTACAGAAACAGCACGGTTATTACCACCCTGAGTACCTAAAATATCAGCAAATCCATCAGCATCAACATCGGCAACCTGCAAACCAGTGCAATGCGATTCAACATAGGCCTGATTTCCAGTGCTAAAACTAATTGAACCAACGCCAGTGCTGGTATTAAGTAATACATAAACATAAGCTCCAGCTCCAGCAGCTACATCAATTTTACCATCATTGTTAAAATCACCTACACTGCACTGGTAAGTTCCAGGGGCAAAACCGGGTACAACATAAGGTGAAGCAAAACTCATAGTGCCAGGGGTACTCTGATTTCTAACAATTGAAATACCTCCATTACTAGTTACCACAATATCCCTTTTGCCGTCTCCATCCAAATCTGCTACCGCTACACTTTGCGTGTTAGGAGCAATATTAACAGCGACAAACGACATATTACCTGGTGTACTGTTGTTTTTGGCGATAGTGATTCCGCCAAACCCAGCAGAAATAACATCTGGTTTGCCATCTAAATCCATGTCTTGAGAAAGCATATTGTATGCCCCATAAACGCCTGTTAGTTCAAATGCCACATTGTTATATGTTGTAGAATTTATAGGAGTAGGACAAAAAATGCCGTTAAAAGGAGCTTTTGAATAAGCTATTTTTCCACAACCATTTTTTACTGAAATGAGTGCAGTAGTAGAACCAACAGGAGCTGTTACCGTTAAAGAGCCAAAAGAAGCACTTAAAACTGTTGCTTGAGTAGCACCAAAAAATACCTGATTATTAGCAGGTGTAGCGTCAAAAAATGCACCTGAAATAGTCACGGTGCTTCCAATAAAGCCCGTATTGGGGCTAAAAGAGTTAATTACAGGTGTGCTGCATTGTGCAAGTATCATCTTGCTCAATATTGCAGCGAATGCAAATAGTAAAAATTTTCTCATAATTTGTTTAATTAATTGAATGTTGCAGTTACTGTTAAATCTGCCGGATTATACCCTGCTGGCAAAGTAATTTTAAGCGGTGCTGTGGCAGTGCTCACGGAGCAATCAGGCTTAACCATTGCCGCTGCTCCAGCAGAAAAGGTAATTGTAGAAGAGAAACTTACGTTGTTACTATTGTTTTTTATCAATAAAGTCATACTTAAGTTTTGTGCAGTAGCATTTTCATTTAGAATGGAAATTAGTACTTGATTTGGTGAACCTAAGTCACACTTTACAACACTATATGAGACATCAATACGATTTGAAGTTTCGCCTAGTGAAGTCCATGACTTATGGGTAATTTTAGGCTGATTTTGTGCTTGAACAAAATGCGTTAGACCTAAGCAGATGAACGTAAGTAAGCATACAACCAAGTAAAATTTGGTGTTTACTTTCTTTGAAACTTGATTTTTCCCCAATATTAATTGGGCTTGCTTGTTTTTCATTGTTTTGTTTTCCATTGTTTTGTTTTTAGAGTAAATAATTATAATTTCATTTTATCTAGGCAGAAAAAATTGTTTTTTTATAAAAAAAAAGGAATCGCTTCATCTATAATAAATGTTTTATTACTTTCAATATATTTAAATCAACTTTCAAAAAGAAAAGGCAATTCATATAAAGAAGAGTTCAAACATAAAGATTTTAAGTCTCTTTGCAAGCCTAGTAATGGTACATGAAGATGTACCTAACGTTATTCTACAAAATCAAAGTACATTACTTATGTGATTCAGTAAGTGGGGTAACCTTTTTAATCCCATTTCACTATACTGCTATTACATATAGCTTGGAAACAGGTGGCACAAAGCTAGAATTTTAGAATTAAACTTAAATGTATAAATTAATTTTTCTTAATGATATCAAGACAGAAAGGACCTGGTTTTTTCATGAAAACAGGATATTATTTTTTGATAACGATGAAAAATTCGTCATAAATTTGCTAAGTATTTTTATTTGTTCAGGGCTAATCATTATGTTTAAACTTACTCACTAGAGAGTCTATTAGCCTTGGTTCGATTATAGATTTTATTCAGAGAACATTTATTTCATTCAAATCAAAGTAAAACCAATGCTCTTATTATGAAATTGTTTACTCGGTGTTTGTAATGAAACTATTCGACTAATTTTTAGAAAAAGATAACAATTTTTTAAAATTATATAATAATAACTAATCCAAAAATTAGGAGTAAACAGTAAATTTGTACCGATTATTATTACCAATAAAATGAAACTATTTACTTGCGCTTGTTTATTTCTTGCTTTATTCAATTATCATGTAGGAAGCGCCCAAGCTTTGGTAAAAAGAGGAGGTGTTTGTTTTAGAATTGATGACAACCAAGATCCTTTGAAAATGCTTGCGTTGGATTCTGTTTTCAGAAAAAAAAATGCTCGTTTTGTTTATGCACCCAATTCGCAAAAGGGTAACTTTAACCAAGCTGCCAATTTTTGGCCTACCATTAAACTGTTGCAGGAACGTGGGCACGAAATAGCCGATCACAGCCCCAATCACTATCCTCATTTCTTTGAATTAAATGGAGCAGACACTGTTAGATTTAAGAACAGAGCAGGGATTGACCATATAAAGTTTGTGAACGAATATCCAATACTCGGTTCACGCATTTGCCTTAAATACAATATTATTAATTCCAATGGCATCGGTGATGAAGGATTGGTAGACATTAAAGGCAACTTGTTAATTTCAAAAGACAATGGCGCTTTTGCCAACAATAAAATTTATGGTATAACTTATATTACCCAATTTTATTTCCCTACAATTAACTTGTTATGCAGCTACTTACCTAACATACGCAATGCAAACCCCAATGATCCAGATACCATAGAATTGCTTTCATTTTGGAATGAGAATGAAAATTTTGGAAATCATTCATCCATTCCGTATAAAAAGTTAAGTAATTACGATATTGGAATAGATAAAGAAGGGTTCAAAGTAATGCAGCAATTTTCATTTGACATATTCAAGAAAAATGGGATTTCCGCTCCTAAAACATGGATTCAACCGGGTGGTGCGCATCCTTATTTGTCAAAATCTTTTATTGCAGATGTTTGTGGAAGCACCTACCATTTTAAATCGGCTGCTACCTATCCAGGGGCTCGCAAGGGCTTTAATGAAATAGACAAAGAGAACGAAAATAAATTTCATTTGCAGT
>JANMIV010000401.1:0-4157 GCA_031375995.1 Bacteroidota bacterium | reverse complement strand
CATTGCGTGAGGGTATTGCGCAATGTTTTGATTCATCTTCGGGTAAGGTTATCAAATCTGAATTTAAATCAGGATAAAAAAATAGCTGCATTTTTATATTCAAAAAAGGACGTATTCAATACGTCCTTCTTGCTTTTTAATATGTTTTGTTCTATTAAACTTATTGAGCCACTACTGCTGGCTTTACATTGATAGGATTAGATGGTTTTTGCGCCCCATTAGAGCTTTTGCTTATGCCCATTTGGCTTCTGCCATTGAACTCAGCACCCGATTCAATGACCAATTTTTGAGAAGAAATATCGCCTACTACTTTTGCAGTAGCCTTTACGGTAAGCAATTCCGCTATTTGCATATTTCCATTTACATTACCCGAAACATCACAATTAGCCGCTTTTACATCCCCATCCACTTTACAGCTTGGGCCTAGTACCAACTTACTCTTTACCGTTATAGTTCCTTTTACAGAACCGTCAATTCTTAAATCACCCTCTGAACTTATATCGCCTACTATGGAAGTACCCGCGTTTATAATGTTTATTTCCTGCGGATTGAAGGTTTGGTTTTTATTAGCGTTGAATATTGCCATGTTTTAAATTTTTAGGGTTAACAAAAATTTGATTACCATCAAACCTAACAAAAATATATTTTTTAAACTGTGAAACAAGTTTTTATCGCCTAAAAATGCAGAAACAAAAATTTAACACTGGTTTTTTAGCCCAAATACGACTAAAAAACAGTATTTCTAGAAAAAAATATGGAAAAATTATATCCGAAGGTAAAAAATATAAAATTTATTTATTACCCTTGTGATAAGAAAGCCAAAAGGCCTAAAACAATATAATATTTAATTAAATGAACATTTACGTTGCAAATTTAAATTACAGTGTTTCAAGTGAACAACTACAACAATTATTCGAAGGACATGGAGAAGTTACTTCGGCTAAAGTTATCTTAGATCGTGAAACTGGCCGTTCTCGTGGCTTTGGTTTTGTAGAAATGCCTAATGATGCGGAAGCAAATCAAGCTATTGAACAACTGAATCAAACCGATCATGTTGGTAAAACCATTAATGTTTCGGTGGCAAAGCCTAAAACAGAAGGCGACCGTGGTGGCAACAGATTTGGTGGTGGTGGTGGAAACCGCTCCAACAATGATAGAGGTCCACGTAGATTTTAAAATTAACCTAAACACTATATTTTGTATAAAAAAAGCCAGAGCAATCTGGCTTTTTTTTATACAATTTTTTCTTTATTTCCTTTGTGTTTACTCCATTTTATGAGTAAGAATTTATCTCCTACTTCAGATATTACGTATCCAGTATCTTTTAGGTTTGCTTTGGCTTCCATGTGTTTTAAAAGCTCCTCATGGCTTACCAATTCTACCTCCGGATTATAATGAGGGGTGCTTGGTCTTACAACACCATATTGTTTTACCCAATTCATTACACTTACATGGCTTACACCTAATAGGCGCTCAATATCTCTGTAACTTAAACCTTCATAGTATAGCTGAATAGATTTGGTTACATAGTAATTATCTATGCGTTTTCCTAGCTTATCAACGGTAAAAAAATAACCGCAATTTTTGCATTTATGGCGTTGTCGTTCTTGTACAACTCCGCTTTTGATTATTTTAAAACTGGCACATTTAGGACATTTAATTTCGGCTTCCATAATTGGGGTGTATTAGGAATAACGAATATTGCAAATATTTCATTACCAAAGGTATGACATATCTCAATCTTACTGCTTTTGGTTAAAATAAGATTAGTTATTTATGTTTTGTTTTACTTTTACTTAAACTATTTGTAGAGTTCTACAATCTCAATAGTATCAGGACTTGTAGTGTGTGGAAGCATTAAGTCAATGTCCGTGTTATTAATAACATTATGTCCCTTGTTGAAGTTTCTTGTAATTTCGTTAAACCTTGAAAAATCAATTTTCTGGCTTTTATCGCTTCTATTCAGCATAACCATTACGCATTTGTTTTCCGTATATCTAAAATACACATATACTCCTTCCGCAGGCGCAAAATGAAGTGTTTTTCCTTGGGTAATGGCTTCATTGGTTTTACGCCAATGGGCTAGTTTTTTCAAATACTCCAATGCTTCATTCTCTTCGTTGGTTCTACCCGTTTTTGTAAATTTATTGATGCTGTCTTTGGGCCAACCGCCTGTAAAATCCATGCGTATTTCTCCATCGTTTGTGCGGGGTAATTGCGGATTTTTAGTGAGTAGTTCTGTTCCATAATATATGCTTGGTACACCACGCATGGTAAGCAGTAAGCCAATTCCCATTTTGTACTTTTTTATATTATTGCCTATTACGGAGTAAAATCTGTTTACATCGTGGTTGTCTAAAAAAGTCATGTTTAAGTGCGGTTGTGCGTACATACCGTCTTGTCCCAAGGTATGGTACAGTTTGGCAATACCTTTATCCCAAGTGGGTGTATCGAGCAAAGCATCATTGATGGCCCAATACAGGTTAAAATCTATTGCACTGCTTAAATTGCTTTTGGGAGCTTTGGCATAGGCATTGTTTTGTGTAAAGTAAGCATTGCTAAGTACGCCTCTTTCCCATACTTCTCCTGTACTCCAAAAATGAGGATATTCTTTTTTTATATAGGCCATACAATTATTCATAAAGGCTATATCGTTATAGCTGTAAGTATCTATTCTAAATCCGTCAATACCTGCATAGTTTATCCACCACAGGTAACTTTGCATTAAATAAGTTGCAATGTGTTTGCTTCTTTGGTTTACATCTGGCATGTGTTTGTCAAACCAACCATCAACCATCAGTTTTTTTTCTGTTTTACTGGCGTAAGGATCATAATGGGTATTTGCTCTGTAGTTGGTAGGCGTATATACAGGCCATTGGTTTACAAAGTCTTTTTGTGGCATGTCTAAAAACATCCAATGTTTATCGCCTATATGGTTAGGCACTACATCCATTATCAATTTCATATTGCGCTCTTTCAGTGCAGTGCCTAAGCGCTTATAATCCTCGTTGCTACCAAAGCGTGGGTCTGTTTGGTAATGGTCGGTAATGGCATAACCGTGGTAGCTGTAGGTGGGTTGATTGTTTATTAAGGTAGGATTGAGCCATAAGGCGGTAGCACCCAAATCTTGTATATAATCAAGGTGTTTTATAATGCCTTCTAAATCGCCTCCATGGCGGCTATGCAGGGTATCTCTTTGGCATTTATCTTCTAGTAAACCTGCTATTATATCGTTGCTGGTATCTCCATTGGCAAATCTATCTGGCATGGCCAAATAAATAAAATCTGACTGGCTTATATGATCTACTTCTTTTTTTACTGTTTTTAAGGCATAGGTATAAGCATAGGTATTGCTTTTATTGTTTAGTAATATGCGGAAAGAAGTACCTGTGAATGATTGTAAGTTGATGTATACAAATAGGTAATTGGGATTCTCTACCCGTTCTACTTGGCTTAGTTTTATTTTGCTATTATCAAGCTGAACACTGTAGCTGGATAAGTTTTGCCCATACAGCATTAGTTGCAGCTCTTTATTGTTTAGGTTATTCCACCAAAAAGGTGGGTCAACTCGGGTAATTGGGCTTTTTGTTTGGCTAAAACCAGCCAAATAAAATAGTATAAGTGCTATACAAAAGTTTGTTTTTAAGGATTCGGTAATCATAGCGCAAATATATTATTTTGAATAGGTTTAAACCGCATCACAAAGCTTTATTGGCATCACAAGCATTTATTATATGCACTAAGAATACCTTATTTAGTCTCCCCTCAAAAAGTCGTTAATTTCTTTTTCTCTTTCCTTTTCCATAGATGAAAAAGAAACAAAAAATCTAGGCAAAAAGATGCTTCCGTTAGTGAACGGACACGTCCACGCGCAGGGCTTCGGCTGGCTCGCCTTTTTGCCGACCTCACGCACGCTGTTACTGGTATCTTTGTCCAAAGACATTTCGCCTTAGATTTATTATGTAAGGGGTGAGTGAGATTGAAAACCTTTAAAAGTTTACAAGTTAGTTTTGATTTTTACATTTTTCCTTGCAGAATTTCATACACCACTTTTTACAAAAGTTGTCGATTTTGTATTTGTTTAGATAGTTTTTGAGGGGCAACTATTTATTCAACATTATTTTTTGCGAAAAGGTGTTGGCTGCTGACTTTACTTG
>JANMIV010000381.1:0-8252 GCA_031375995.1 Bacteroidota bacterium | reverse complement strand
CCACTCTTCATTTTTTGCCACCGGCGGCAACTGGAATAAATCGCCAATAAACAATACCTGCACGCCACCAAAAGCTGTTTGGCTTCTGCGGTAGTATTTAAGTGTTTCAGATATGCAATCAAGCATATCTGCACGCAGCATACTTACCTCATCTATTATAAGCAAATCAAGCTCATTGAGTAAGTCAATCTTTTCGCGGTTAAATTTTACGTTTTTAAAGTGGGTAAATTTGTTAACACATTCTATTTGTCCAAAACCATGATTGGCATCTTTGACAAAGGGTAGAAAAGGAAGTTGAAAAAATGAATGCATGGTAACTCCACCTGCATTGATAGCAGCCACACCAGTAGGAGCCACAACAACAATTTTTTTATTACAGGTAGCTTGTATGTGTTTTAAAAAGGTGGTTTTACCTGTCCCTGCTTTACCCGTTAAAAACAAACTGATATTGGTGTTTTTTACCAAATCACTCGCAAGGTTAAAGGTTATATTGTCATTGTCGGTATTATCAATAGGAGTCATTATTTACAATAATAAACGAATTGATTACATGCTTTTGAACATTTAATACCAGAAATGAATAAGAAAAAGGAAATGTAGCTAATCAATTAGCGAGCAAGTAAAATCCAAGCATCAGGATTTTCGCTTTTGTGTATGGTATTCAAAGCAAGTGTGCTTGAAGTTTAATCGTTGAGTTTTTTGTAAGTAACAAAAAACTTAATATCTTATGATGTGGTTCTCGGATTTGCAATTAACTCAGCTTCGGCAAATCCACTTTTGTTTAACTCATTTACAAGATTAATAGCCCATTTTTCTGTTTCAAAAGCACCTGCAATAATGTAGTAAGCCGATTTTTCCGCTTCAATTACTTCTGTTTTTGGTTCATCTTTTATGGCAGCTATTGGCTTTACAATGGTATTGATTACGGCAGGTTCCTTTGCTTGAATAGCTGCTAAGGAATCTGAATCCAACTGTTTATTGATGATGATGGTATCAGTATTTGTTTTGGGTTCTTGTATTATAATAGGTTCAGGGGCTATAGGCTTTTCAACAGGAACTGTTTTTGTTTCAAACCAACTTTTTATAGTAACTCCTAAGTTTAGTTCGTTGTATTTATTTCTAATAGGGGTAAGGCTTCCTTCTTGTAAAAATATATACGCATTTAGTCCAAGTATAAGTATTAGTAAAGAGCCAATTGCAGTAAAAGTCAATCCTCTACTGCGTTTCTGCTTTGATTTTTGTTTTATAGGAGCAGTTTCTATTGTTATTTCCTCTTTATCATTCAGTTTAGAAGTAATTGTATTGGCTTGACTGATTATAGTACTTGTTTTTGTATCAGCAATGGTAGATAGTCTAATGCTATGTAATCCGAATGAATGCAATAAAAAGTTGACATTTTTTTCGGGTGTAAACACCAATTTTTTTTCCGAATTATAGGTAAACGAGCCTAAACCTGCATGAGCCACTTGACCATTGTAATTGATTAAATGCTCAAAATTAGCCACTTCTGTTTCTATAATTTTAATGGCATCTATATAGCTTATTTTTAAGTAATCAGCTACTTTGGTAGCTAAAAGACCATCATTTAATTTGAGTTGTGCATTGAAAGTAATGGTTTTGCATGGTGGGTTTATTACCATTGAAACTGGATCAATGGAAGCACTATGTTGGTGTGCTAAAAAGCCTCCTAAATTAGGAACTACTACACAATTGTGGTTGTATAGTAAGCTGTTAACCAATGACCAAATATTTACTTCTGCCTGCATCTGTCTATTTAAAAGTACTCAAATATAATAGGTGCAAGATAGTAAAAAGTAATAAGCTATCAACATTTTCTAAGAAAAAGCGAATTGCGACTTTTGTTGTTTGGTTTACAAGTACTAAGACAGTGGAAAACTTGTGAATTATTTTGCTGGGATGAAAATTGTTAAGTTTGTTCGCTTAAAGCAATTTCAACTTGGCAAATTTCAGTACAATCATTTTTTTTCCAAAGTTTTCAAACTCAATTTCCGCCTTTTTATTATCGCCCGCACCATCCAAATTAATGACCTTCCCAAAACCAAATCGTTGGTGTTCTATTTTTTGTTCAATTTTTATATTGCTGGTATCGTCTCCTACAAAATTAGGATCGCCAACAGGTGGGGGAGCGGTGGCAGTTTTGGGCTGGGTGGTAAATTTTTGACCTACGGTAGAAGTAGCTGTTTTGGTATTTGGTAGTGCTTGTTTATTGAATCTGTTTTGTGTTGGAAACGAGCGGCTGGAAGAACTGGATGCCATTTCATTTCCTTTGCTAAATAAAGCATCCATTTGTAAGTAATTGGGATTGAGTTCGGTTAAAAACCGGCTTGGTTCGCTGTTGCTAATGGTTCCAAACTTAAACCTGCTGGTAGCAAATGATAAAGTCAGTTTTTTCATGGCGCGGGTAATGGCCACATAAAACAAACGTCTTTCTTCTTCTAATTCTTGTCTGCTGTTTAATGAGAGTTGTGATGGGAATAAATTCTCTTCCAAGCCAACAATATATACAAATTTAAACTCCAATCCTTTTGATGAGTGAATGGTCATCATGGTAACTTTATCTATATCGTTGGGGTCTTCATTGTCTGCATTGGTAAGCAGCGCAATGTCTGCCATGTATTCTTCCAATATACCATATTTTTGTACACCATCTTCATCTACACTATCATCAACACTGAATTCTTTTATACCATTTAGGAGTTCTTCCATGTTTTCGAATCGTGCAATACCCTCCACCGTTTTATCCTCATAAAGGGTTTTCATCAGTCCAGTTTGCTTGGCTATATGCATGGCTACATCGTAAGCAGGTTTTTGTAACATGGTTTGAAAACTTCTAATCATCAACACAAAGTCGTTCAACACTTCACCGCCTTTAATACCAAATTCTGCCGAACGTTGTAATGCTTCAAACAAACTAATTTCATTTTCCGAAGCTACTATGGTTAATCTATCTAAAGTTGTTTTTCCAATACCTCTGGTTGGGTAGTTGATTATTCTTTTTAAAGCTTCCTCATCATTTGGATTGAGCACTACTCTAAAATAAGCAAGTATGTCTTTTATTTCTTTTCGTTGGTAAAAACTCAATCCACCATATATTTTATAGGGAATGTTCATTTTGCGAAGGGCTTCTTCTAAAGAACGACTTTGCGCATTGGTTCTGTATAAAATGGCAAACTCATTATTCATGGCATGGGTATTCATTTTTTCTTGGAAAATGCTACTGGCTACCATGCGTCCTTCTTCATTATCCGTTAAAGCCCTTAGTACTTTTATTTTCTCTCCTAAATCGTTGGTGGTAAATACTTTTTTAGGTATCTGGTCTTTATTCAGTTTTATTAAGTCTCCTGCCGCTTCCACTATGGTTTGTGTACTGCGGTAGTTTTGTTCTAGTTTAAATAGTCTGGTATCTGGAAAATCGCGTTGAAATCCTAAAATATTGGCAATGGTAGCACCTCTAAAAGCATATATACTTTGTGCATCGTCACCAACTACCGCCACATTTTGATGTACCGCAGCTAGTTTTTTTATAATGGCGTATTGGGCTTGGTTGGTATCCTGAAACTCATCTACCATGATATATTTAAACTGGTGTTGGTATTTATGCAAAATATCGGCATGGTTTCGGAATAGCTCAAATGTTTTCAATAGCAAATCGTCAAAATCCATGGCACTGGCCCTAAAGCACCTGTCTTGGTATAGTTGGAATATTTTGGCAAATAGCGGGCGTCCGCTGCTTTCATCAAAAGAAATATTTTCATCATTTGCCATGTATTCTTTGGCATTTACAAGGGCATTTTTGGCAGCAGAAATTCTATTCAGTACATTGGCTGGCTTATAGAGTTTATCATCAAGTCCAAGTTCTTTTATAATGGATTTAAGTAAGCTTTTGGCATCATCCATATCGTAAATGGTAAAATTCCTTGGATAGCCTATTCTTTCGCTTTCTACTCTTAAAATACGTGCAAAAATACTGTGAAATGTTCCCATCCATAGGTTGCGTGCCTCATTGCCCACAACGGAGTAAATGCGTTCTCGCATTTCTTTACTGGCTTTGTTGGTAAATGTAAGGGCTAGTATATTGAAAGCATCATTGCCTTCTTTTAAAATATGCGCAATTCTATAGGTAAGTACTCTTGTTTTTCCTGAACCTGCTCCAGCAACAATCATTACGGGTCCCTTTGTGTTTTCAACTGCAGCACGCTGACTTTCGTTTAATAAACTTAAATAATCCACGCTTGCAAATTAGTATTTTTGCTTTGCCCGTTTTCAACAACTTTTAATAGTTTACAAAGACAAAAAACAGCTTGTTTTATTGGGTAAAAGCAAATTGTAAAATGTTGGCTCCCATTTTCAGGGCTTGTTGCCTAGTGGTTTCAGGGTCGTTGTAAATGTCTTGGTCTTCCCAGCCATTGCCTAAATCGCACTCAAAACTATAAAAACAAACCAAACGACCTTTGTATATCAATCCAAAACCTTGCGAAGGTTTGCCTTCATGCTCATGCACTTTTGGCAATCCCTTGCTAAAATCAAACCTCTGGTGGTAAATAGGATGCGACCAAGGCAATTCTACAAATTCTAATTCAGGAAAAACCTTTTTCATTTCACGTCTGAAGGCTTTATCCAATCCATAGTTATCATCAGCATGTAAAAAGCCGCCACCTATTAAGTATTTGCGTAAGTTTTCCGCTTCTTGTTTATTGAAAATAATATTACCATGCCCAGTTAAGTGTACAAAAGGGTAGTTGAATAAGTCTTTACTGCCAACTTCCACCACATCTTCTTCTGCATAAATAGATAGTTTTAGGTTGTCGTTGCAGAATTTAATTAAGTTGGGGAGCGAAGTTTTATTGGCGTACCAGTCGCCACCACCATTGTATTTTAGCTTTGCAATTTTTACATTATTGCTTTGCATAAAAGCAAATAGGGTAGTGCTAATGAGTATAAGAATGGTATATTTTATGGTATTGAGCATGTATGTTTTAAGTGGGCAAGGTAATAAATTTATAATTTTCCTCTAGGGTGAAAGTTTAATATTACTTCGTGCAAATATTCTTTGCTAATATGGGTATATATTTCGGTAGTGGTTATGCTTTCATGTCCAAGCATTTGCTGCACAGAGCGTAAGTCGGCTCCAGCTTCTACTAAACTGGTGGCAAATGAGTGACGGAGCGTATGTGGGCTTATGTTTTTGTTGATTTCGGCTTTTAGTGCCATTTCTTTTATAATCAAAAAAATATAAACCCTTGAAAGTCCCTTGCCTCTTCTGTTTAAAAACACAGTATCGCTACTCGCTTTGTCTATATCTAGCTTGTTTCTAACGGAATGAATGTAGGTATCCATTTCTTTCAGTGCTCTTTTAGATATAGGAACCAGTCTTTCTTTGTTTCCTTTACCTACAATTTTTACAAATTCATCTTGCCAAAAAATATCTGATATTTTAAGGTGCGTAGCTTCGCTCACCCTGAGTCCACAGCTAAACATGGTTTCTATCAAGGCGTGGTTGCGGGTGCCTTCATCGGTGCTTAAATCTAAAGTAGCAAGCATTTTGTCAATTTCAAATACTTCTAATGTATCGGGCAATTTGCGTGTAACCTTAGGACTCTCAAGTAGTTCAGCAGGATTTACCTTTATAATATCTTCTAGGAATAAATATTTATAAAAGGATTTAATACCACTAATAATTCTAGCTTGGCTGGTATTATTAATGCCTAACTCACTAATAAAGCGCAAAAATTCGCGTAAAATTTGCAATGTTATTTCCTGCGGTTGTAGTGATAATTCTTTTACGGCTAAAAATTGGCAAAGTTTTTCAACATCGTGTAAGTAAGCTTCAATGCTATTGGCGGAAAGAGATTTCTCCAGTTTTAAATAAGCATTGAACCCAACTAAATATGATTGCCACATGGTACAAAACTAAAGTACTTTTAAGCTTAAATCAATGCTTTTTGCAGAATGTGTTAATGCTCCCACCGAAATAAAATCAACCCCAGAAGCGGCATATTCCGCAATGGTAGCTTGTGTTATGCCTCCACTTGCTTCCGTTTCGTATTTTTTATCAATCAATACAATTGCTTCTTTCAGCAAGGCTGGGCTAAAGTTGTCGAGCATAATTCTATCAACCCCCCCTTTTGCAAGTACTTGTTTTACTTCATCAAGGTTTCTGGTTTCTACTTCTATTTTTAAACTTAAATTGTTTTCCCTTAAGTATTGATGGGTTTTTTCAATGGCTTGGCTAATTCCTCCTGCAAAGTCTATATGATTGTCTTTAAGCATAATCATATCATACAAACCAATTCTGTGGTTGTAACTACCCCCAATTTTAACAGCATATTTTTCAAATAAACGCATACCTGGTGTGGTTTTACGTGTATCCAATACTTTGGTGTGGTAGTCTTTTAGCAAATTGCTTATGTGCCTGCTTTGGGTTGCTACTCCACTTAAACGCTGGCAAAAATTCAATACCAAGCGTTCGGCAGTTAAAATAGAAATAGATTTTCCCTCCACGCTAAAAACGGTGTCTCCTTTTTTGATGGTATCGCCATCAGTAAAAGTGGTTTTAAAAACCAAGCTGGCATCAATTTTAGCAAATATATATTGGGCTAAAGGCAATCCGCAAATAACGCCATCGTCTTTGGCCGTGCAATAAGCAGTACCTATTTTCTCGTTGCTAATACAAGCCAAAGAACTGTGGTCTCCTGCTCCAACGTCTTCTCTAAGTGCAATAGCTATTAGTTCTTGCACATCAGCTAGTTGTAATAAGTTTTCCATTAAAATGAAAAGTAATTATTTATTGTAAGTTTTGAATAAACTTTTAAGTTTTAAACTGATAACACCCCAAATAGCTTCTTTGAAAATTGACTTACTCATTTTTGATTCGCCTTGTGTTCTATCAGTGAATATAATTGGTATTTCAATAATTTTAAATCCGTGTTTGAGTGCAGTAAATTTCATTTCTATTTGAAATGCATAGCCTCTAAATCTTATTTTGTCTAAGTCAATAGTTTGAAGCAGTTTTTTGGTATAGCATACAAAACCAGCGGTTGTATCTCTAATGTTAATACCAGTTATCAATCTTACGTAAGCACTTGCATAGTAGCTCATTAGTACCCTGTTCATAGGCCAATTTACTACATTTACGCCATTGATGTAACGAGAACCTATGGCTAAATCTGCTCCACCTTCACATGCTTTAAACAAATGTATTAAGTCATCAGGATTATGGCTAAAGTCGGCATCCATTTCAAATATATAGTTATATTCTCTTTGTAAGCACCACTTAAAACCCTCTATATATGCAGTTCCTAGCCCATTCTTTTCATTTCTTGATAGTAAGAATAATCGAGGAAACTCGTTTTGCAGTTTTTTCACCAAAGTACCCGTGCCATCGGGTGAGTTATCATCCACTATTAGCAAATCGAAATCTGGTTGAAGACTCATTACTTTTCTAATGATGTTTTCAGCATTTTCAATCTCATTGTAGGTAGGTATAATAACTATTTTGTCAGTCATAAATTTTTCAATAATAAACTTAAACCTCATATTTTGCAATTAAACATGTATTATTGAAGCAAAATTTATTTTAACATAATTTTGAGTAAAGCAGCTTTTTTTGATAGAGATGGTGTTTTAAACTTTGAAGTTGGTGATTATATTCAACGTTTTGAAGATTTTAAACCATTACCACATCTGTTTGTACCCCTAAAAAAATTATTTGACGCTGGGTATTTACTTTTTGTAATTACCAACCAAGGAGGCTTAGCCAAAAAGCTTTACACCCGGTTGGAGTTAGAAAAAATGCACGCTTTTTTGCAGGAAAAGGCAAAAGAAGAGGGATTTTTTTTTACTGAAATGTATTATTGCCCTCATCACCCAGAAAGCAGCGCCTGTTTATGCCGTAAGCCTGGTAGTTTAATGGTGGAAAAAGCCATAGCCAAATATAATGTTACCACTGATGGTAGTTTTATGATTGGAGATAAAGAACGCGATGTGGTCTGCGCAAATGGAGCAGGTATAAAGGGCTATTTGATAGAAGCAAATGAAGATTTTACAGCTATTGTTGAAAAAGAAATTAGCATTAACCATTCATAACCTGTTTTTTTGAATTGATTAAATGAAGGATATAGTTTTAAGATTAGCCATTGCATTTGTATTCATTATAAAATTAGTTAATACGGCTAATAGTCAAAGTTTTACCTTGCATGATGGAGATACAATAAATGTAACCATTGATGGTA
>JANMIV010000370.1:0-4391 GCA_031375995.1 Bacteroidota bacterium | reverse complement strand
TTTGTATCTACTATATCAACATTTTGAAAAGTGTGCATAAACTTGTTGTTTAATAGGGAACTAAAAGTATAATCTATTCTTCCCAAATGCAATCCTGCCCACCCAACTTGGTTAATTATTACCTCTTTTTGTTGCGCATTTTTCAAAATGGTTGGTTCTTTTAAAAAAGTATGAGTATGTCCGCCTAAAATCAAATCTACGTGCCTAGATAATGTAGCTATTGACACATCACTTACTTTAGCCCCTTCATATTTATACCCTAAATGGGAAAGACAAATTACTAAGTCGCATTTCTTTTCCTCTTTTAGGAAAGTAGCTACTTTATTTAAATTGTCTAAGGGGTCTAAGTATTTTATTTTACCATATAATTTGGCGGGCACTAATCCTTCTAACTCAATGCCAACGCCAGTAACACCTATTTTTATACCTCCTCGCTTATAAATTTTATAGGGCAGCACTTTATGCTCCAACAAAGTGCCCGAAAATTGATAATTACAATTTACAAAATCAAAAGAAGCGTTTGGCATTTGCTTAAATAGTCCTTTAATACCATTGTCAAAATCATGATTTCCCAAGGTAACACAGTCGTATTTCATTTGGCTCATTAGTTTAAACTCCAATTCTCCTCCGTAAAAATTAAAGTAAGGTGTTCCTTGAAATATATCACCTGCATCTAATAATAATACATTTTCCTCCTCCTGCCTTATTTTTTTTATCAAAGCTGCTCTTCTTTCGGCTCCTCCTTGCCCTGGGAAGTTCTTATCGGTGGCATCAAAAGAATCTATTCTACTATGCCAATCATTGGTGTGCAAAATGGTTAGCCTTGTTTCCTGATTATTTGCAAAAGAACTTAATGGCATTGCCGCCAAAGAAACACCTCCTAAAAGTATTCCTGATTGCTTCAAAAATTTACGTCTATTTATTGTACTCAATTCTTCCATCTAAATTACTTTTTACTGATTGATTGGTTTTCCCTTTGTTTTGCAGACTTTTAATTAATACATCGCGCACAATTACATTGAAATTGGTAACGGATATGGCTTTTTTCATGGGCTCTGTTTTGTCTCCCCCATTTGCTACATAATCATTAGTAAGAATATAATATATACGAGTACTGTCAAAAGGTATGGCATTTATGCTAATATCTGTTGCTGTTCCATTGCTTATTTTAAAGCGTAATTCCTTAGAACAAGGTGTACCTCTGTTAGCAGCAGCTAAATTAAAAAGGTTTTTGCAATCTGCCCCGTTTAAAGCAACTAGCACCAAAAAATTATCAAAAGGAGCCAATTCATATATTTTACCAACAGTAATATTGCCCTTGGCTAATAGAGGAATGCGAATACCACCATTATTATACATACAAAAATCAATATTTCGACTGAAATTATCCTTAGCATAAGTCATTAATTCATCGCATAAAAAATTACCTAAAGTGCCCTCAGGTAATTGCTTGCTCAAATCTTGCTCATTATAGCACAATATGCTATTCATGGAACTGTCTAATTTTTTCTTATACGGATTTATTAGTTGCACAATTCGCTCGTCAGTAGGCTGAAGCGAATCTTTATATACTTTTATATTTACTACTTTGGAATTTGAAATAGCAAGTGGATGATGGCATTGCGCCAATGCCAAGCATAATAAAGAATAGAGAAATAACTTTTTCACAAGTGCAATATAGTACTTGTGTATTTACAATATATTAAGAATTGCTGCTTTAATTCCTTAAATGCTATAAACCTTGGGCTAATACATCGGCTATATGCATTATTTTAATAGGACTTCCCTTTTTTAGTAAAATGCTGTTTAAATGCAGCAAACAACTGTAATCCGTTGAAATAATAATTTCCGCCCCACTTTCTATAATAGCATCTATTTTTTTATTACCCATGTGTACAGATAGTTCGGGGTTGTTTACTGAAAAAGTACCTCCAAAACCGCAACATTCGTATTGATCTCTTATTTCTATCAAATCTAAACCCTCTATATTATTCAGCAATTGTCTGGGTTGCAATTTTATCCCGCAGCCGCTCAAGCCTGTGCATGTGTCCATAAAGGCCGCTTTAGCAAAAAATTTAGATCCTAAATTGTCTTTTTTGAGCACATCAACTAAAAATTCGCTTAACTCAAAAGTACGTTTTTGCAACTGTCTGAATTTATTGTGATAAGAAGAATTTTGGAATAATAAATCATACGAATTTCTAATCATACCAGTGCAGGCAGTAGATGCGCAAACAAAAGTTCTGTCAGGTGTTATTTCATTGAGCAACTTTTCGCTTACTTCTCTTGCATTATTCCATTGCCCAGCACTAAAAGCGGGCAAACCACAGCAGGTTTGTTCAATATTATAATTGACCTGACAGCCAGCTTTTTCCAGCACTTTAACCATATTGAATCCTGTTTGCGGATTAAACTGATCAATAAAACAAGGTATGAATAAATCTATTTTCATGAAACGTGCAAACTTAAGCTACTTCACTGAATTGGAATAACTTTTAAAATTTTTTATTTGAATAATGAATACCAAGCCGATGAAGAAATATATTGCTAAAGCAACTACAGATAGTCGCATGCTGTGTGTAATTCCGTTTAAGAGGCCATAACTAAAGGTACCCAAAACAATAGCAAACTTTTCACATACATCAAAAAAACTAAAAAACGAGGCGGTGTCTTTCGTTCCTTCTGGTATCAATTTGGCATAAGTACTTCTAAACATAGATTGAATTCCTCCCATTACAATGCCAACCAAAGCACCTAAACTAATAAAATGAATGACCACTTCCTTAATTTTAACACCAGCTACTTCTATGTATTCATTGGTATCTTTTATTAAATAGGCCAAAAAAGTAATAAGCATCCATACTATTATAGTTACTAAAAGGGTGTAAATATTTCCAATTTTGGCTGATAACCGTGAAAATGCCCAAGCCCCAGCAATAGCAATAAGCTGAATGACTAAAATAGTGCCTATTAATACGGCAGTATCAAGGTGCAACTCCTCCTCGCCAAATAAACTGGCTACATACATTACCGTTTGTACACCCATACTAGTAAAGAAAAAGCCCAATAAATATTTAAGCATGGTGGGTTGTGTTTTAACCTGATTCCAAACTTTCTGCAATTCCTCAAACCCTTTGCTGAAAATATTGCCATCGTATTTTTTATTAGAATGCACTTCGGGTACATTGCGGAACATAATTTGAGCAAAACCTGCCCACCAAATGCCAACTGAAACAAATGATAGTCGGGTGGCTATACCAGCATAAAAACTTTTTGCCTCTTCTATGGCCAATTCTTGGGTAAGTGATGAGTTTTCCAATATAAGTTCTTTGGCTTTTGCCTCAATAGGAAAAAACAAATCAGGCATCATAATGGTGAGTAAGTTAATAATTAGCAAAATAACACTGCCAATATAACCCATAGAAAAACCTTTTGCACTCACCTTATCGAGCATATCTTCACTGGCTATTTCTGGTAAAAAAGCATTATAAAAGACAATACTACCTGCAAAACCTACCAAACTAATCATAAAAAGCAAAACGCCTAAGCCAATAGTATTGGCTGTAAAAAAATACATACCTATACAACTAAGCGAGCCGGTATAGCAAAATAGCTTTAGAAAAAACTTCTTGTTTTGTCTAAAATCTGCAATTCCCGAAAGCAATGGACTTAGAAAGGCTACAATAAGAAACCCAGCAGAAACTACAAAAGAGTAAAGCTCCGCACCAATAACTTTTAGACCAAAAATGTTTAAATAATAAATTCCATCTACCATAGCACCTTGCTCAACCGAAGCTACCTTGCACATTTTATTAAAATAAATAGGAAAGATAGCGGTGGCTATAGTAAGAGAGAAAACAGAATTAGCCCAGTCATACATGGCCCAAGCGTTTATTACTTTCTTATTGTTTAATTCAAATTGAGACATGATTGGAATTAGGTTATGGCGCAAGATATTTTTTTGACTGAATAAAGTGGAATTAAAAGTAATTTTTTTTATTGGTATCCCTGCCAAGTCCAGTTCGGTTGTAAATTTTATTTTAGCTTAACTTTATAAATGTAAAAACCCTACTACAATTCAATTGTAATAGGGTTTTGAATAATGTGCAGCAATGAACACGTTTAAGAGGCTTGTAGCTTTTCCTGAGTAGGTTTTTTATCTGCCCACAAGTGCAATAATGTGCTTAACTTATCTTTTAGTGCTGTTCTAGGTACAATCATATCTAAAAAGCCATGTTCGAGCAGAAACTCTGAGCTTTGAAATCCTTTGGGTAAATCTTTACCAATGGTTTCTCTAATAACTCTTGGGCCCGCAAAACCAATTAAAGCTTCGGGTTCGGCTATATTTACATCACCTAACATAGCAAATGATGCGGTAACACCACCAGTAG
>JANMIV010000340.1:0-1115 GCA_031375995.1 Bacteroidota bacterium | reverse complement strand
TAAAGGTTGCGCTGATGTGTACGACACCTTCTGGCTCAACCTTGACAATTCTTTTTTTGACTTTTTTAGCTGCCTTAGCCATGTTTTTTATCGTATTTTTAGCTGTCGCTGATAGCTTATTTAGCAGGATTATACCTGACAGTTACAAGCAAACAGCCAAAAGCTATTTTCAAATAATGGATAAAGTAATAATTACTATGAAGAACGTATCTCCAAGGACTATTACTTAGTTGCCTTCTTCTTGTTAGCAACAGTTCTACGTTTACCTTTACGAGTACGTGCATTCGTACGAGTACGTTGTCCACGAACTGGTAAACCTTTACGATGACGAAGACCACGGTAGCAGACAATGTCCATCAAACGTTTGATGCTCATTGCTACTTCTGTCTTCAATTCACCTTCAACCTTGAGGTCGTCAGCAATAATCTTAGAGATAGTACGGATATTATCGTCATTCCACTCGTTCGTTTTAGTATTTTCATCTACACCTGCCTGAGCTAAAATTTTCTCAGCAGTTGAGCGTCCTATACCGTAAACGTAAGTCAATGCGATAACACCACGCTTATTTCTTGGTAAATCTACACCTGCAATACGTGCCATGCTTATTAAAGAATTTTAAAAAGATTATCCTTGACGTTGTTTAAACCTAGGATTTTTCTTGTTAATAATGTAAAGTTTTCCCTTTCTTCTAACGATCTTGCAATCTACAGAACGTTTTTTGATGGATGCTCTTACTTTCATTTTATGTAATATTATTTATAGCGATAAGTTATTCGTCCTCTTGATAAATCGTAAGGCGACATTTCGACTGCCACTTTATCTCCTGGAAGGATACGTATATAATTCATACGCATTTTCCCTGAAATAGTAGCTGTAATTAGGTGCCCATTTTGTAGTCTTACCCTAAACATTGCGTTTGAAAGTGACTCTTCAATGACCCCATCTTGTTTTATTAATCCTTCTTTTGCCATGTTTTACTTTTGGAGCGCAAATATCTATAATTTTATTGAAACTTCACGCAATTCTGAATTATTTTTTATTGCATTTTCAATAAAAGAATGATCTGACAATATTTCTGCGCTTTTTTTCCTTACAGCAACTGTATGTTCGAAGTG
>JANMIV010000283.1:0-2601 GCA_031375995.1 Bacteroidota bacterium | reverse complement strand
GATTTTGGAATGCCTTTGCCAGTATCTCTTATATCAATATACACAAACTTCGCATCCTTACTTATATTTATATTTAAAGAACCTTTTCCCTCCATGGCATCTATTGCATTCTTACAAAGGTTTTCTAGCACCCAATCAAATAGTGGAATATTTATTTTTGCCCAATTTCCTGGCTGATTGACATTGATTTGAATATTGACTAAACTTGAAACACGCGTTCGCAAATACTGCATGGAATTTTCTATTACCAAATCCATATTCTCCTCCTTCAATATGGGCTCTGAGCCTATTTTGCTAAATCGCTCTGTAATTAGTTCCAATCTTTTGGTATCGTTTTGCAGTTCATCTAACAAATAAGCTTGTTCTTCTTTAGGGGTTTCTCGCAATAAATTTATCCATTCATTCAATGATGATATGGGGGTTCCCAATTGGTGCGCTGTTTCTTTGCTCATTCCCACCCATACTTGGTTTTGTTCAGCCCTACGGCTGCTGCTCAGTGCCAAATAGCTCATAATAGCAAAAAAACCAATCAACCCAAGCTGTATTAATGGATAAGCTTTTAGTTGTGTAAGTACGGTTGAGTTTTTATAATACAATAAATTATATAGCCCATTTTCCTCATCATAAGTTATTTTAATAGGTTCGTGCTGATTCCGCATTTCAATCAATTCTTCATTTAAAAAAAGAGTGTCTTTTATAAATGTAGAGTCATAATTTCTGGAGTCTATTATACGGTTATTTTTGTCGGTTAGAATAATGGGAATGGTTTCATTGTCTTTTACTATATCAAGCATAAAATCTATATTACCATCGCTTTTAGCCATTAGTCTGGTTGCATTGGCCCATAACTTTATTTTTTTTTCTTCTTCAGAAGCTAGTTGCTTTACCAATTTACTGGTGTACCAAATAGAAAAAGTACCAATGCAAATAGCTATTAGTGCCAAAGCCCTTTTCCACCATTTTTTCTGTTCGTATAATTTCATAAATTGTTAACGCGAAAATATATAAATATTGCTAAGGAAAGGTCATTTTTATTATTACAAATGGCTTTATATTAATAAAAATGATGAGATTAAATGATAGGGTCTTCTAATACCGCAGTTCGGTTATAAATTCCAGTTCATAATCCAATTAAAATAATGGCATCACCAGTTTGTATGTTTGTACCTGATTTTATAACAATTGCATTACGTCCAAAAAAAACTTTATTGTTTTCATTTCTATACTGAGCTAATATTTGCAGCGGTTCAATATTTGAAACACCAGTAGTTTGATCAATATTTACAACATGACAGCGAGCGCATGCTTTTACGCCTTTAAAAATGTTTTGGTTGATGGAAAAAACAGAAAAGGAATCTTCATCAAACGCTTTCCCTCCATCAAAAACTATATTAGGTCTAAATCTGCTTATTTCAATTTTACTATTCAGTTTACCATTTAAATCGTTAAGTGATTGTTGCCCTATTATCAAAATAGGATAGCCATCACTAAAACTGGTAATTTCATTCGAAAATGCGTATTTAGTATCTACAAAACGCTTACTATCATCGGGCATATAAAATAACTTACAGGTAATGGAAAGTTTTGCTGTAAACCATTCAGAACCCAATTCATATTCTATTGCTTCACATGAGTCGTCCCAAATTTCAACCTTTTCATATAAACCTGAAATTGCAAAAGGAATAACAATAGGCTTTTCCTCCAAGTATGTAACTGTAAATCCATCATCGGAAATATTCAGTTTAAACAATGCCAATTGTTTAAACTCTCTTTGACTTATAAACTTATTGTTTTCGTCACAAAGAACCCATCTCCTATCATACTGCAAGCCTCTCTCTTCAACCTTGCAACTAGTGAGAGAAATGCCACCTAATGACTTGATGGGATAAATAAAAATTTGAGTAATAGCGTACATAATTGTTTGGTTGGTAAAAATTGAGCGCCCTTGTATGGAACTTAAATAAATACCTAACTATATATTATTGAAATTATCTACCGCTAAAGCAATAGTTTAATTAATCAAATTTATGATGTGCTGATTTCTTAAGCTCTTCGGGAGAAAGTGATTTAAAATACTCATAGGTTATTTTAAGTCCTTCAGCTCGGTTTACTTTAGGCTCCCACCCAAGTATCTCTTTGGCTTTGGTTATATCAGGTTTACGTTGTTTAGGGTCGTCTTTGGGCAGTGGTTTGGAAACCAACTTCTGACTAGTTCCTGTTAACTTAATAATTTCTTCACCAAATTCCTTAATGGTAATTTCGTTAGGATTACCAATATTAACAGGTTGCGCATAATCACTCATCAACAATCGATAAATACCTTCTACTAAATCTGACACATAACAAAAGGAACGAGTTTGGGATCCATCTCCAAAAACAGTTAAATCTTCACCGCGTAAGGCTTGTCCTATAAAAGCAGGCAAAGCACGTCCGTCATTTAAACGCATTCTGGGGCCGTATGTATTAAATATTCGAATAATTCTGGTTTCGACTCCATGAAATGTATAATAGGCCCTTGTAATAGATTCCATGAAACGTTTCGCTTCATCATATACACCTCTGGGGCCAACCGGATTGACATTGCCCCAATATTCTTCTTTT
>JANMIV010000279.1:0-3693 GCA_031375995.1 Bacteroidota bacterium | reverse complement strand
ATTACCACCACCACCAGAACCCAAGTGCGTTTAATTTGGATAGGGTTTTTATTTCTACTGTTTGTAATTTGTATTTGGCTGACGGATTGTATGCAATTGACTCCACGCAACATTCGCCATTAATTGGTTTTGCGTATGATGGATTTCCTATTTATGGTGCCTATGCTTACCGCGATACAAATGGCACTGGTGGTATTGTACGAATGAAATCGAGTTATGCAAAAAGAGCCATCACTACCAGAACTACTTATGCTGGAAGTTCTACCGCAGTTACTGCTGGACCTCCAGTAAGTACTACTTATCCGCTTGGTTATTTTAAAGAGGATTATGAATATATTCCAACTACTTCTCTTACGCCTGATTATTTGGATGCGCATAATGGACGTTTTTGCAAAACTCCTGAATATCCAAATGGTACCTACTGCTATTTTGCTACTGTTGATGCGAACTGGAATTCTGCCTATCCTTATGCAGTTGGACCTAACTTTTACGGTACTAAAGTGGCTTCAAAAGTTACTTCAATTACTGAAGTTGTAACTACGCTGCCTGTAAAATTACTTTCTTTTAAAGCACATGCTGAAACGGATAAAGTTGTTTTAAACTGGTCAACTGCAACAGAAATAAACAATAGCTATTTTGATGTGGAGAGGAGTGAAGATGGAATTGAATTTAAAAAGATAGGTGTAGTAAAAGGAAAGGGCAATTCAAATAGTCAGGTAAACTACTCATTTGCTGACTATGCTAAAGTGGGCAATAAGCTATTTTATAGACTTAAACAGGTAGATTTTGATGGGCAGTTTGAATACTCTCGCACCATAACTACAGGTGAAGGGGATGCGCTTAGTTTAAATATATTTCCTAACCCTACGGCTGATTTAATTGTGATTCAAATAGGTAATGTTTTAAGCAATGATATAAAAGTATATTTAACGGATTCAAAGGGGCAAGTGGTGCAAGAAAAAGAGTTTTTGAAAGGCACTACTATTTGTTATTTTGATACTTCACTATTATATGGAGGCTTATATATACTTACTGTAAATGACAACGGTTACGAAAAAAGTTTTAAAGTTAAAATAGATAAATAAATATAGTTTATGAAAAAGCAAGTATTGATTTTTGGATTCGTGCTAGTGGGCATGATGGTACAAGCGCAAACCAACCCGATTATTTTAAACTGGTTGCAAAATACAACCATTACGGGTAGGCATTATGTAAAGGGAAACTCTACTCCTGTTGCGGATGCAGCTTTGGCAAATTGCCAAAGTGTAAAGTATTCTGAAACCTCCGTGTATGTTGCTACTAATGGTATTCCTACCTATATTACAGGGCCTTTTCTGGACAATAACCCTTCCTTAGCAACTGCACAAAACGCTATTTTTAAATTGCCGCTAAACCCAATTCAAAATACGGGAGTAGCTACCGCAACTACAGGCGGTAATATTGGTTTGTTTATAAATGGAGTGGCTTTATTCGATTATAGAGACGGTGTTTCGTGGAGTAATGCAAATCAGGCATTAAAGGGAGGCCCTACTGGCGGAACGGGCGATGGTGTATGGAACAGGGATGCAATAGTGGCTGAGCGGGCTGGTTTTGATTGTGCAAAAGCACACCCTGCCATGGGCAATTACCATCACCACCAAAACCCAAGTGCATTTAGTTTGGATTTAAAAGTTATTTCTAATGTATGCACCTTGTATGCGGCTGATGGTTTGTATGCCATAGATTCTACTAAGCATTCTCCTTTAATTGGTTTTGCTTATGATGGATTTCCAATATATGGGGCTTATGGGTATAAAAATACGGATGGAACAGGTGGAATTGTACGTATGAAATCGAGTTTTAGCTTAAGAAACATTACTACCAGAACTACTTATTCTACAGGTGCAACGGTAACTGCTGGGCCTGACGTAAGCACTACTTATCCTTTGGGTTTGTTTAGAGAAGATTATCAGTACAATGTAACCAGTGCCGCTACTCCTGATTTTTTAGATGAACACAACGGACGTTTTTGCATAACTCCCGAGTATCCTAAAGGTATTTACTGCTACTTTGCTACTGTTGACGAAAATTGGAACTCTGCTTATCCCTATGTTGTTGGCCCTACTTTTTATGGCGTAAAGTCTGCTGTAAAAGTTACTTCTATTACGGAAATTGTTGCGGTATATAAACCAAGTACAAGTATTGCCAATAATAATTTGGATGCCAATAAAATTAATATATATCCTAACCCTGCTAGTGATGCCATAGCTATACAGTTAAATGATTTGACAAGCAATACCATTGCTTTGGAGTTGTATGATTTAACAGGTAAATTATTGCAGACCACTCACATATTGCAAGGTAGTACCATTGCTTATTTTGATACAAGAACTCTGTATGAGGGAACCTATTTGATAAAAATAGTAAATGATGGAAATGTGATTACCAAAAGAATTATGGTAGCTAAATAAAAAACAAAAGCCTCGATTATAAAAGATGTCGAGGCTTTTTTACTAAATACTTTATCTTGAAAAAGTGCTTATTCATATCTTTGGTTTTGGCCGCAATCATTTGTATTCAAGGAACAAATGCACAAACGGTTCAGTTAATCAAGTTTGAACAACTGAAAAAGCGGGCGTTTAATCAATCGGATACCACTTATGTCATTAATTTCTTTGCTTCATGGTGTGCACCGTGTATCAAAGAAATTCCAATATTTAAGCAGTTAATAGATAGTACAAAAAACACGGCAACTCTGGTACTTTTTATCAGCGTTGATTTTAAATCGGAAATGGATAAAAGCGTAATGCCAATTGCCAAGCAATACAATATGCCCACTATTTATTTGTTAGATGAGCCTAATGCCAATAAATGGATTAATGAGATTGATAACAATTGGAGTGGATCTATTCCAGCTACTTTAATTGTAAAAAGAGCAAAGCGGAAAAAGCTAATTGTTGCTATGGTTGATTACCCAAAACTAATTAAATTGATAAAATGAAAAAGAGACTTGATGTATTTATTGTTTGTGTTTTCACCTTAATGAGTAGTGCTTTTGCACCCATGCAAAGTCATTATGTGAACGATTTTTTGTTGAGGAATACTGACGGTAAAATGATTTCGCTGTCTGATTATAAAAATGCCAAAGGTTTTATTATTGTATTTACTTGCAATCATTGTCCGTTTGCTAAGTTATATCCACCAAGGCTCAATGCTTTAAATAGCAAGTATAGCCTATTGGGAGTACCTTTAATTGCTATTAGCTCTACTGATACCGTAATGTATGAAGAGGATACATATCCTAACATGGTAACTAAAGCAAATAACGAACAGTTTAATTTTCCTTATTTGTTTGATGAAATGCAAAGTGTAGCCAAAAACTTTAAAGCGCAAAAAACACCTCATTCTTATGTGGTTTGGAAAGAAAATGAGAAGTGGGTGGTGAAGTACAATGGTGCTATAGACGATAATGGCATGGAACCAGATAAAGTAAGCGAATCTTATGTAGCCAATGCGGTAGATGCATTGTTAAACAATAAAAAAATAAGTATAAACGAAACCAAATCAATAGGCTGTCAAATAGTATTTAGAAAAAAATAATATGAGAAACACAGTTATAATCATAGGGATGCTGATAGGTAAAATAGCTTTTTCACAAACATCGGGCTCCATTACACAAGGATTAGGAATTACTACTACTGCCAATTTAATGCC
>JANMIV010000274.1:0-2728 GCA_031375995.1 Bacteroidota bacterium | reverse complement strand
TATTTTAAAATGACTGAATTAAACGAATTGAATCCTTCTGATGCTGCTTTAAATGCAGAGCCAACCGAGAACACCAATACAGAAGTTAATCCTACTGAAAGCCCCATGGAAATGGCAACTACAGACTTAATTGAAACATTGCCAATTGCGGAAACAACTGAACCCACAGAAGTGGCGGTTAGCAATGAAGCCGAAAATGAAGTAACACCTTTAGTTGCTGCGGCAGACACAACGGAAAGTATTGAAAATACTTCTCCAGTAATGGAAGAGCAAGCGAGTATTGAACCTAACGACCCAAATGTAAACCCAATAGCCAATTTAAATATGGCTACCGATGCTATCGAAATAAACATAGATGAGCATGATAGTGATTTTGCTACAATAGAAATGGTGGAACACCATGAATCTATTCACTATGCAAGCAAATCTAAAGACGAATTGTTGGCAATAGCTACGGAAGTTACTAAAGACAAAGTACCTAGTGAAGCATTGCAAATTTTTAAAGATGTAAAACCTTATTTTGATGCTGCATTGCAGGAAGAACAGGAGCTAGCGCTTCAAAAATTTGTTGAAGAAGGTGGTGATAAAAACGATTTTGAATTTAAGTCGGGCATAGTAGCACGTGATAAGTTTAATAAAGTAATAAAAGATTTACGTGATAAAATAGCTACTGCAAAGGCCATTGCTGAGGCAGAAAGACTTAAAAACTTACAAGCGAAAGAAGCTATTTTAGAAAAAATAAAAACACTGAATAGTTTAGAAGAAACCAAAGACAGTTTGGCTAAACTAAAGGAATTGCAAAGCGAGTGGAAACTGATTAAAAACGTACCTAAAGAGCATGTGGAGCGTTTATGGGAAAGTTACCGCGTTTTAAATGAAATATTTTACGATAAATTAAGTATCAACAATGAAATAGCGCAATTGGATAGAGAGCGTAACTTGGATGCTAAAATAGATTTATGTAAAAAGGTAAGCGAGTTATCAGAGGAAAAAAGCATAAAATCGGCTTTGATTGCTGTAAAAAAATACCAAGAAGAGTGGCGTAATATAGGCCCAGTGCCTAAGGAAGCCAATGAAGATATATGGACACGCTTTAAAGGGGAAGTAGATAAGGTATTTGCTTATATTAAACTGGAAACAGAGAAAAATGAAGCGGTACGTCAGGAAAACTTAAAGTTAAAGTATGACCTAATTGAGAAGGCCAAAGAATTGGCTTTATTCAATACTACCCGCATAAAAGAGTGGATGGAAAAAACCAAAGTGGCCAATGAATTGATGGAAGAGTGGAAAAAAATTGGTTATGTTCCTTTGGCAGATAGAGAGAAGGTATGGGAAGAGTTTAAGAATATACGCAATACATTTTTTAATAATAAAAATACATGGTTCAAATCTTTCAATGCGGTAAGGAATGAAAATTTGAAGAAAAAACATGAATTGATTTAGGAAGCGGAAAACATAGCTGCTGCACCAATTGATTGGGGTAAGCAAACAGCTCAAGTAAAAGGATTGCAAGAAAGCTGGAAACAAATAGGGCCTGTTCCTGATAAGTTCAATGATGATGTTTGGAAGAAGTTTAGAGCGGCTTGCGATTTGTTTTTTGAGAAAAAGGCAGAGAAATTTGCCGATCAAAATGCGGAACAAGGCAATAATTTAATAGCTAAAAAAGAGTTATTGGTAAAACTAGAAGCCTTGGCTGCTGACGAAACGGAGAATGCCAATGTTTTTAATGAACTAAAAACCCTTCAGGATGCTTGGAGTAAAATAGGTTTTGTGCCTAATAAGGACAAAGATGCAATTACTAAGCAATACAATGCTTTGCTAGATAAAATATATGGTAAGCACCGCGAAGCACGCAAAAATATGCGTCAGTCAGATGATAAATCACATTTTGAATCATTGGCAAATAACCCAGATGGTGCGCAGCGTTTACAGCGTGAGGAGCGTATTTTAATGGAGCGTATTAAAGGCCTGAAAGCAGATATGGATACTTGGGACAATAACCTTGGATTCTTTAAAAATGCCAATTCAAAAAATGAAATGGTGATGCAAATACACGATAAAATAGCTGCCGCCAAAAGAATGATAGCAGAGTTGAATGAAAAAGTAAAAACAATTAGAAATTTAAAGAACCAAACTACTGGAACTACTGCCGAATAAGGGTTTAGATAGATTTGATAATAAAACATAAAATGATAAAAAAAATAGTTAAAGTAGGCAATATTGAGTGTGGTAGCAATGAGTTATTTCTTATTTCTGGGCCATGTGTAATAGAGGATGAATCTATAATGATGAAAACAGCGGAGAAACTGAAAGAAGTTTCGGAAAAGTTGAATATCAAAATGATTTATAAATCGTCATTTCAAAAAGACAACCGCAGCAGTTTAAAATACTACGATGGGCCAGGATTGGCAAAGGGAGTTGCTATTTTGGCAAAAGTAAAAGAGCAATTTGGTTTTTCATTGCTTACAGATATTCATTACCCTGACCAAGCTGCGGCTGCTGGTGAGGTATGTGATGTATTGCAGATACCTGCTTATTTATGTATGCAATCAACCTTAATGGTGGCTGCAGCTAAAACGGGTAGGGTTGTAAATATTAAACATGGGCAGTTTTTAGCACCAGAAAATATGAAGCATCCTGTTCAAAAGTGTATTGATGCGGGCAACGATCAGATTATTTTGACGGAACGTGGATATACTTTTGGGTATAATGATATGGTGGTTGATCC
>JANMIV010000224.1:0-5283 GCA_031375995.1 Bacteroidota bacterium | reverse complement strand
CCCGCTTTGGGCTCTCTTTGGTTACCATAGTATTTGACGATAATACCGATGTGTATTGGGCTCGCCAACAGGTAACAGAAAGACTGCAATTGGTCAAAGAGATCATTCCAGCAGGCGTGGGTATTCCAACCTTAGCTCCTGTTACTACAGGGCTAGGCGAAATATACCAATACACTGTAAAAGCCAAAAAAGGTTACGAACAAAAATACAATTTAACCGAACTGCGTACTATACAAGATTGGATTATCAGACGACAACTAATGGGTGTGCAAGGCGTAGCAGATGTAAGCAGTTTTGGTGGTTATTTAAAACAATACGAAATTGCCATTAGCCCCGAAAAGCTAAAATCGTACAATATTACCATTGCCGATGTGTTTGAAGCCTTGGAGCAAAACAACCAAAATACAGGGGGTGCTTATATTGAAAAAAATGCCACTCTGTTATCTATAAGAAGCGAAGGTTTAATTGGCAGTATAGACGACATCAATAATATAGCCGTAAAAAGCACAAGCAACGGAACACCTTTGTTTATAAAAGATGTAGCCCAAGTAAAAATAGGCCATGCCACACGCTATGGAGCGCTTACTTGCAATGGAGAGGGCGAAGTAGCCGGAGCAGTAGTAATGATGCTGAAAGGTGCCAATAGTGGTGAGGTAATAGCCAATGTAAAAAACCGCATTGAACTGATAAAGGAAACTTTACCTGAGGGAATAGAAATAAATGCCTTTTTAGACAGGACTAAAATGGTTTCTCATGCCATAGGAACCGTTGAAAAAAACCTCTTGGAAGGGGCTTTGATTGTCATATTTGTATTGGTATTATTCCTAGGCAATTTTAGAGCTGGTTTGTTGGTAGCCTCAGTTATACCATTGGCTATGTTATTTGCTGTTATTATGATGAATTTATTTGGCGTAAGCGGCAATTTAATGAGCCTCGGTGCACTCGACTTCGGATTGATAGTAGATGGAGCCGTCATAATAGTAGAAGCTGTCATGCATCAACTCATGCAGAAAAAACTACTGGCAGACAATAGCCCTCAGATGGCATACAACAGCAAAGAAATGGATAGCCTAGTGGCGAGTTCCTCTAAAAAAATGATGAATAGTGCTGTATTTGGTCAAATAATAATCCTTATAGTTTACCTGCCTATTTTTAGTTTACAGGGTATAGAAGGTAAAATGTTTAAACCCATGGCGCAAACGGTAGCCTTTGCTTTATTGGGTGCTTTTATTCTATCGCTTACCTATATTCCTATGATGAGTGCTTGGATATTGAGTAAAAAGATAGCCCATAAAAAGAATATTTCCGACAAAATGATGGATTTTATAGAAACCCATTTTGAGCAATTACTCAAGCGCGTACTGCATTTTCCAAAGACCATTATTGTAAGCAGCGTGGTGTTATTTCTATTGGCTTTATTTACCTTAACTACTTTGGGAGGCGAGTTTATTCCTTCGCTTGAAGAAGGCGACTTTGCGGTTGATACCAGGGTTTTGCCTGGCAGTAATTTAAATGTTTCTATTGATGCTACCTTAAAAGGTGAAAAATTACTATTGGAGCAGTTTCCAGAGGTAATACAAGTAGTAGGTAAAATAGGCAGTGGAGAAGTACCTACCGACCCCATGCCCATTGATGCCAGTGATATGATGGTGATTTTAAAAGACAAAAGCGAGTGGACTTCTGCCAAAACATTTGATGAACTATCGGAAAAAATGGCCAAAGCATTGGAAGCCATTCCCGGGGTTAATTTTGGATTTCAATACCCTGTTCAAATGCGCTTTAATGAGCTAATGACTGGTGCTAAACAAGATGTAGTATGCAAAATATTTGGCGAAAACCTAGATACTCTTAGTAAATACGCCAATGAACTGGCAAAAGTGGTTGAAAACATTGAAGGAGCTAAAGATTTGTTTGTAGAACCCATAGCAGGTATGCCACAAATAGTGATTAATTACAATAGGGCTAACATAGCACAATATGGCTTAAATATCAGCGATATCAACAAAGTAATCAATACGGCTTTTGCTGGCCAAAGCACGGGCATGGTATATGAGGGAGAAAAAAGGTTTGACTTGGTGGTGCGCATGAACAATGCCCAAAGAACAGATGTGAGCGATGTGCAAAATTTATTGATACCCACACCAGCAGGCACGCAAGTGCCATTAAATATGCTGGCTGATGTGCAAATAAAAGAAGGCCCCAACCAAATACAACGCGAGGATGCCAAACGCAGAATTATAGTTGGCTTTAACGTACACAACAGAGATGTGGAAAGTATAGTACAGGAATTGAAAGAAAAGGTAAACACGCGTATTCGCTTTCCTGACGCTTACTATGCCACTTACGGTGGGGCATTTGAAAACTTAACGGCTGCAAAAAAACGTTTAAGTATAGCCGTTCCCATTTCCCTAATACTCATATTTATACTGCTCTATTTTGCCTTTAATTCCATTAAACATGGTTTGCTTATTTATACTGCCATTCCACTTTCTACCATAGGCGGTGTATTTGCGCTGGCGGCAAGAGATATGCCTTTTAGTATAAGTGCGGGCATTGGTTTTATTGCTTTGTTTGGCGTAGCCGTGCTAAATGGCATTGTATTGATAGCCGAATTTAACCGATTAAAGGCAAGTGGGCTTAGCAATTTAAAAGAAATAGTTACAAAAGGCACCAAACTGCGCTTACGACCTATATTAATGACTGCCTTGGTAGCTTCATTGGGCTTTTTGCCAATGGCATTTAGCAATGGTGCTGGTGCCGAAGTACAAAGACCTTTGGCTACCGTAGTTATTGGTGGTTTACTGGTAGCTTGTCTTTTAACCCTTTTTGTGCTCCCATTGCTCTATATGTTGTTTGAAAATGGTTTTGTAAATAAAAAGTTGAATGTAAGTGTTGTGCTAATGCTATTGTTATTGGGTGCTAACCAAAGCGTACAAGCACAAAACAATATTGATTTAAAAGCAGCTATTGATAGCGCCATGCGCAATAACTTACAAGTAAAAAACGAACGGCTCAAGGCAGAGTATAACAAAAAACTAATCAGTACAGGCTTTGCTCCCTCTCCAACCCTAATTAGTGGGGAATATGGTCAAATAAATAGCTTTTACAACGACAATAAAATTAGCATTGCTCAATCTATTAATTTTCCTACCGTATATACCAAACAAAAAGAAGCATTGGTGCAGCAATGGAAAAGCAATGTAATAGCCGTAAACCTAAAAGAAATAGAGGTAAAACGGCAAGTGCGTCTGGCTTACTATACTTACTTGTATTTAATGGAAAAACAAAAGCTATTAGGGCATATTGATACACTTTACAGCGACTTTTTAAGTAAAGCCTCCCTTCAGTTTAAACTAGGCGAAAGCAATATTCTAGCCCTTAAAACAGCCGAAAACCAACGTACACAAGTTGCCATTCAGTTACAACAACTGCAAGCAGATATTGATATACTCAGCACCCAATTTCAATTATTGCTCAATACCAAAACACATTGCTTGCCACAAAGCATGCCCTTAAAAATGAGCTATCAACTGCAACAAGACAGCAGCCAAGTAAATAAGCACCCTAGCCTGCAACTAACGCAGCAATACAAACAAGTATTATTGGCTCAAACCCGTTTTGAAAAAGCCAGACTCTTGCCTGATATTAATTTGGCTTATTCCAATATGACCATGCAGGGAGTGGGCGCAAATGATGTATTGTATAATAGCAGCACCCGTTTTCAGTCAGCACAAATTGGGCTTGGTATTCCCTTGTTTTACGGGGCTTACAAAGCACGCATTAAAGCTGCCAAATCAAATGAACTCATAGCAGATAACAATTTGCTATTAGAGCAAACCCATTTGCAAATACAATTAAACAATACATTGGTGCAATACAACAATAGGCTTAAAACCATTGAGTACTACGAAAACAGCAGCCTACAAAATGCCACAAATATTATAAATACCGCTAACAAGCAATTGTATAACGGCAGTATTAACTATATGGAGTGGACACTTTTAACCAATCAGGCTATCAATGTACAAAGCGATTATTTAAGTGAAGTGCTTAAACTAAACGAGAGTATAATTTACTTACAATACCTATTGAATCAATAATATGGAAACCAGAAAAACAAATAGCATCAAAATGCAACAATTGCTGGTAGGTGTTTCTATACTATTGTTTGTGTTGAAAATAATAGCCTGGCACATTACTTCATCTGTTGCTATACTTACTGATGCCATGGAAAGCACCGTCAATATTATTGCAGGGCTCATAGGCCTGTATAGCATTGTTATTTCTGCCAAACCAAAAGATAGGGAACACCCTTATGGACATGGAAAGGTAGAATTTCTATCATCTGCCATTGAAGGCATTTTAATAAGCATAGCAGGGCTTATTATTATATACAAAGCCCTTGTTAATTTGTCCAACCCTCCAGAACTAAAGAAGCTAGATATTGGTTTAGTTATTATTGCATTTACCGCCATTATCAATTATGTAGTAGGCTATTTTTGCATACAAAATGGAAAGAAACAACATTCGCCCATTTTAGTAGCCAGCGGTGCTCATTTGCAATCAGACACCTACTCTACCCTTGGTTTACTGCTAGGTATATTGCTCATTATGTTTACGGGTTATGCTTGGATTGATAGTATTGCTGCTTTGGTATTTGCTGGTGTTATTATCTATACTGGCTATACCATTGTTCGCAAAGCCATTTCTGGTATTATGGATGAGTCGGACAGCGAAATAATAGGAAAAATTGTAACCGTATTGAACCAAAATAGAAATACCAATTGGATTGATGTACACAATATGCGGGTAATTAACTATGCAGGCTTTTACCATATTGATTGCCACTTAACAGTACCCTATTACATCACTGTAAATGAAGCACACCAAATACTTGATACTTTAACTGATTTACTCAAAAAACACTTTGACAATAGCGTTGAGTTTTTTATACATATAGATGGTTGCTTAACCACACAATGCGCCATTTGCAACTTACAAAACTGCCCCAAGAGGCAAACCTCATTTATAAAACACATTGATTGGACACACGATAATATATTATCAAATCAAAAACACATTTTTAGCACATGAAAAAAATAATTAACGGGCTTATAGCCTCCAAAATACTAGCAAAACCCTTTATCTATGCTATTGGCATAGCCTTACTATGCAGTGCCTGTGGCAATCCACAAAAAGCAGAAAACGCTACCGAAACGGTTGATGAGCACTTGGTAGTGCTAAGCAATGAGCAATTGCAAAATGCCGATTTAGGTTTGGGTA
>JANMIV010000214.1:0-9228 GCA_031375995.1 Bacteroidota bacterium | reverse complement strand
ATATATATATATATACTAAACCCAAAACAGCATTCAGTGTTAAAGTAATTTCTTCTTTACCAAATTTATTTTCTAGAAATTCTTCGTTTATCATGGTATCGCCTAATCTATCTGAATAAAGAACAATGGTATTAGATTCTGTTTTTTTTATATTTCCATTCATTATTCTCAATATACTTGCTAGATTCTCTTTGGCTATTTTTCCTTGAGATTCTAAGGCTAAAAATCTGCAAAAAACAAGTAATGATGGAATTCTTTTATTATGCAAATTGGATAGTCGAGCAATTGCATTGTGAGAGCTAGCGTGCTTAGGATTGAGCAGTACTGATTTTTGAAAGCACAAATCGACTTCTTTATATTTTTTTAAACTGGATAAAATCATTCCCTTATTAAAATGAAACAGGTAATAATCGGGAAATAGTTTAATTCCTTCATCATATATTTCAAGTGATTTGTCGGTTTGTTTGCTGCTATCAAGGGCAATGCCGTAAGCTATATAAGCGGGGGGCAGTGCTTTATCTTTGGGATGAACTGCAATTGCCCTTTTGCAGTTGTTTATTGATTCATTGTATTTTTTAAAAGACAGTAAACTAAATGATTTTTCTATTAATGCAAGCAGATTGTCTTTGTCAAGTTCCAATGCCTTATTGTATTTTGAAATGGCTCCCGTATAGTTTCCTTTATTGTGGTAGGCAACTCCTTCCTCAACTAATTTTTCTGCTTCAGCTTTGTTCTGCCCAAAGGATATGTTGCATAAAAGCGGAAACACCAGGATTAAAAATATCTTTTTCATTGTAGGGAATTTATTTTCTGCCATTGGTTTATTAGCTGGTTTTCACAACTTATTCAATCTATTACGCCAACTCCACCCACACTGGGCAGTGATCAGAGTGTTTGGCTTCGGGCATAATACCTGCGTCCAATATTTTGTTTTTAAGCGCATCAGCCACCATGCAGTAATCTATGCGCCAACCTTTGTTATTGTTGCGTGCGCCCGCACGGTAACTCCACCAACTATATTGGTGTGGTGCTAGGTTAAAAGCCCTAAAGGAGTCAATAAAGCCACTTTCAATAAAACGGCTTAACCACTCCCGCTCTTCGGGTAAAAAGCCACTGCTGTTTTTATTGCCCACAGGATCGTGTATGTCTATCGGTTTATGCACTATGTTGTAGTCGCCACAAATAATTAGCTCTTGTTTTTTGGCTTTCAGTTCCTGTATATACTCTTGAAAAAAGGTAAGCCATTGCATTTTAAAAGCCTGTCTTTCTTCGCCACTGGAACCAGAGGGAATATATAAACTTATAATACTTTTGCTGCCAAAATCAGCACGGATAATGCGTCCTTCGTTGTCGTAATCGGGGTTGTTGAAACCATATTCTACGTGGTCGGGTTCGTTTTTACAAAACAATGCTACACCACTATAACCTTTTTTTTCAGCACTAAACCAATAGTTATTTTTATATCCAGCGGCTTCAAATATAAAAGGTTCATTTATTTGCTCTTTCATAGCCTTGGTTTCTTGCAAACAATACACATCGGCATTGGTGCTTTGCATAAAATTAATAACTCCTTTGCTCATAGCTGAGCGAATACCATTTACATTATATGATACTATTTTCATCTGTTCAATAATAACAGTTTAAACAGATTTGGCAAAAGTGTTTTGTTTTTAAGCCAAACAAATAGAAAAAAAGAAGATGTTTATGCTTTGTAGGATACTCTATTTCTGTTTTTAATGCACTATATGCAATTGCTGCCAAGCAGCATTGTTTATTTGTATAAAATACATTCCATTGTTTAGCGGGCTTATGTCAATTGGTGCTGCATTTTGTTGGTGCACTAGTATTTGACCAGTAATGTTATATATAAGCACATCTTCTATAGGTTCTAACGAGTTAAAATGAATAAAGTTATTGGCAGGATTGGGATAAAATAGTGTTTTACCTTTTTGTGCCACTACCTCTTTTGTGCCAGTTATAAGGGTACTAAGTGACCACAATGCCACATCTCCATTTTCGCTCCCCATTACCAAATTATAAGAATTGGGACTAAAAGCCAAGGTATAAGTAATGCCACCTTCTGGTACATTGAAGTTTTCCAGTAATCTACCTGTTTCCAATTCATATAACAGTACTCCTGAAGGTGTAGCTACAGCCAAATATTTGTTATCGTAAGAAATGTCTATTTGATGTATATCTAAAGGAATATAAATATTTTGTACATTCTGCCTGTAATTGCCTGTTTCGTATATTTTTAAATGTTTGGTAGCCAATACTACAAGTACCCTGCTGTTATCAGTAGTTATTTTTACATTGACTACTTGCTGCCTAATTGCGGTATAAGTATAAATTGATTCCCCTGTAATAGGATCCCATATTTTTACAGTAGAATCGGCACTGCCCGTTATAATAAATTTTCCATTTGGCGACCAATCTAAAGTAGTAACTGCGCCTGTATGCCCTGTTAATGTTTTTACTACTTTTGAACTATCAATATCGTAAATTCTAACATTCCCATCTAATCCATCTAAAACCAATTGTTTGTTGTCGGCAGAAAAATCAACCGAATAAGAGCCTCTTCCTTCCGTATTGATGTTATTGCGCAATTGAGGTACGGTTCCCGTATTGTCAAAAACGAGTAATTTGCCACGCTCATCTGCTGTGGCAAAATAATTGGTATTAGAGCTGAATTTTGCCGTATGCAGGCATAGGGTGCTGCTATCTACCTGATACGTCCAATTCAGTTGTCCATTGCTAGCATCCCAAACCCTAATTTGAGCATCAAGACATTGGGAACTACTCAGTATTTTTGTACCATCAGCAGAAAAAGAAACGGCATAAGTTCCCCGTTTAGCATAGTGGCTTTTTTCTTTCCAAACAACCCTTTGTGCGGATAACTCACTAGTAAATAGGAATATACCTATAATATAAATAAGCATTTTCATAAATAAATGGCACTGTTAAACTATAAAAATTTGGCCCAAACGCTTGCAGCGCATTTGAGCCAAACTGTACTCTATTACTTTAGTGTAATAAAATTTTCTGTATCATTCGGGTATTGCCAGAAAGGTATTCCACAAAAACAAATCCTCTTGGTAAGTCATCTACCTGTATGCTTGCAGTACCATTAATAGGGGCTATTTTTTCTTCTTTAATGGTTCTACCCAATATATCTATAAACCTCACACTTCCTTTAGTGGCGGTATATCCTTTAATGTATAATACATTCCCTGCAGGATTTGGGTAAAAGGACAAATTAGCCGTTTCTTCTATAACATTTTTTTTAATTCCTATATGTTTTCCTGTAATCTTATTATACGAAGGAGTATCCAATACCACAAATTGGTGCATCATAGCACTGTCTTCGTGCGTAAGAATATGGCAATGGTACATAAACCCGTCCATTACATTGATGGCAGTATCCCCTATTAAATCATCTCCATAATGATTGAATTGAGCTATAAAGCGCAGTGTAGTATAAGCACTTATCAATACATCATCTTTATAGCCCATCATATTCTTAGGTAAAGTATTATTGTAAACAGAAGCAATTGTATTACCAAGTGTATCTTTAATATCTAATACCTGAAACTGCACTTTATGTATGTGAAAAGGGTGGGCTTTATTGGTGGTGTTTTTGATAGTCCAAATTTCTGAGGTTCCTACCAAAATGGTGTCGTTTATTAGTTCCATATTCATTGGCAAACTATCTATGCTCCATAGAGGTCCTTGTCCATTACCACCATTGCCATGACCAATTAATTTTTTTGTTCTTCTTTTAAATGCATTTAAAGTGTCAAGTATAGGATAAGGTGTTAATGTTGTAGGAATTGCACTTACAGGATCCATTGGTTTCATATTAGTATCAATAACCAATGCCATAAAACTAAGATTATTCGGGCCATTTATAACACCAGACGGTACTGCTAAGCTTCTCATATATACAGTATCACCTTGTTTATATTTGGAGCAGTTCAACAACATTTCGGCTCTTTCCCCTGGTGCTATAAGAATAGTTTGCATTGGAAAAGCTTGCGGAGTATAACCTCCATCTGTGGCTACTAACCACATGCTATCGTTAGGGTAGCTAACTGGTGCTATACTATCGTTAATGGCTATGTTTAAAGTGCTTATAGGCGAACCATTTAACAAACGCAAACGAATAATGGTTTTTGGTACATGTAAAACACTATACAAAAGACCATTTACCATGAGTAAATTACCCGGACCAGGTTTTGAACCCGCTTTTATTGAAGTTGCTTTTTTAGTAGTGGGATTAAAATTAAATGCTTTCTCTTGGATAACCACAGGAAAATCGTTCTTGCCATAATTGCGCGGTAACTTCACGTTTACCGGGTCGTTGGTCTCCTCAATAATCATCATACCCGCCAAACCCAAAGCCACTTGATCAGTAGTACTATCCATCAGGTGGGAATGATACCATACTGTTTGTACAGGGTCAATTATTGGAAAATGAGGTATAGGCATTTGCATACCTGCACCACCCCACATGCTCTTACTTCCTATTATTTCATGTGGACCACCATCCATGTCTGATGGCAAGTTTAAGCCATGAAAGTGCATAGTAGTTCTTTGGGTCATATTATTATACACATCCATGGTTACTATTTGCCCTCTGTTCCAAATCATAGTAGGACCTAAATAAGTATATGTTTTTGGCCCTCCTGTTTGGTTATAACATAAGGTAGGTACTAGCGCATTGGTAGTAGAGTCTGATCCTCCATTGGGGTTAAAATTATGCATAGCCGTATCAATGGTAATCATAAATGTATCCATACTGGAGATAGGAGTGGGAATAGTAATTCTATTAACGAATTTTTGTGCCCATGCTGCCTGGCTTATTAGCAAGCTAAGCAGCAATAAGTAAGGTAGATTTTTTTTCATAATTTAGTTGTTTTAGAGTGGTGATTTAGTATTGCTGCGGATATATGCCTAAGTAGTTTTTACAAACAATAGGGAAAACACCTCATTTTTGAGCGAAAAGTCTCTTTTTATCAACAATTTTTGTGGTTCTTTCTGTACAAAATGATGGTAATAGTGCAAAAATTTGATATAAATAGTTTATTATAAGTAAAATAGGTGCTTAATCATTTGCTAATGCAATGATATGATGCTTTAGTGCAATAAAAGCATTGGAATAACACTAATTGGCGTTGGCAATAATGATACGCGCAATAGTTCAGAGGAGAACTGCATGTATTTATCTGCTATTTCAAAATTGGGTTTGTATTATTCGTCAGTCATCATTTAATACATTTAAGGTACGTGGTATTATGTTTCTTTTGTTTTTACAAACCTTTTTTAAGTAGATTGAAAAGTGGCTTCTTGAGGCTTGTAGAAACAATTATATTTTGTTTTCCACATTCTTTATAGTTTGCCCTCAATAATTATCTTTGCCCAATTTTTAGCTATACCATTTGTGTATAGGCTTTAGATTGCTTCATTCAAACAGAAAAACATAAAGAATGCCTAAAGATACCAGCCTCAAATCAGTACTTATTATTGGAAGTGGACCTATTATTATTGGTCAAGCATGCGAATTTGATTATTCAGGGAGCCAAGCCGCCCGCTCATTAAAGGAAGAAGGAATAGAAGTTACCTTAATTAACTCTAACCCTGCCACTATCATGACAGATAAGGTTACAGCAGACCATGTTTATTTGCTTCCACTTAATCTAGAAAGTATTGAGCAAATTTTAAAAGAACGCCATATAGATGCTGTTTTACCTACCATGGGCGGACAAACGGCACTCAATTTAGCCATAGAAGCAGACGAAACAGGCCTTTGGGATAAATACAATGTACGTATGATTGGGGTAGATATTGCCGCTATTAATACCACAGAAAACCGCGAATTGTTTCGCCAAAAAATGATTGATATTGGCGTACCTGTTGCCCAGTCGCGTGTAGCAAATTCCTTTTTAGAGGGTAAAGAAATAGCGCAAGAAATTGGTTTCCCATTGGTTATACGCCCATCATTTACCTTAGGAGGAACAGGAGGAGGCTTTGTAAACGAAAAATCGGAATTAGATGCCGCCTTAAAACGTGGTTTAGAGGCTTCTCCTACGCATGAGGTATTGGTAGAAAAAGCACTTTTTGGTTGGCAGGAATATGAGTTGGAATTGCTGCGCGATAGCAATAACAATGTAACGGTAATCTGTACCATTGAAAATTTTGACCCAATGGGCATACATACAGGCGACTCCATAACAGTGGCTCCTGCAATGACGCTGAGCGATAGTGCGTACCAACGCATGCGCGATATGGCCATACACATGATGCGTAGCATTGGCAACTTTACTGGAGGCTGTAATGTGCAGTTTGCTGTAAATCCTGAAAATGAAGACATTATTTCAGTAGAAATCAATCCACGTGTTTCTCGCTCATCAGCACTAGCCAGCAAAGCTACGGGCTATCCAATTGCTAAAATTGCAGCTAAATTAGCCATAGGTTATCATTTAGATGAGTTGAAAAATCCGGTAACAAAAACCACTTCTGCTTTTTTTGAACCCGCTATTGATTATGTAATAGTAAAAGTACCACGCTGGAATTTTGATAAATTTAAGGGTGCAGATAAAACATTGGGTTTGCAAATGAAATCGGTAGGCGAAACCATGGGAATTGGTCGCTCATTTACCGAGGCTTTGCAAAAAGCCATTCAGTCGCTGGAAATAAAACGCAATGGATTGGGAGCCGATGGATACCAACAAAAGAAATTAGAAGACATAGTTGAAAAATTGAAGAACCCAAGTTGGGATAGAATATTTGCAGTAAAAGACGCCTTGAGTTTGGGTGTTCCTATTTCATCTGTAGAAAAAATGACCCGCATCAGTCGTTGGTTTTTGAATCAAATTAGTGATATGGTACATTTGGAAAATACGGCCAAACGTTTCAATATTAACAATATGCCTAGTGAGGTAATGACAGATTTGAAACAAAAAGGCTATAGCGATGCACAAATAGCTCACTTATTGGGAGCTGATACCACCGAGGATGAAGTTTGGGATTTAAGGAAGAAAATGGGCATAAAGCGTGTTTATAAAATGGTAGATACCTGCGCAGCGGAATTTCCTTCGCCTACCAATTATTTTTATTCCACTTTTGACCAAGAAGATGAGAGCATAGTAAGCGATAAAAAGAAAGTAATAGTACTAGGTTCTGGCCCTAACAGAATTGGCCAAGGTATAGAGTTTGACTACTGCTGTGTACACGGATTACTTGCGGCAAAAGAATGCGGTTACGAAGCCATTATGATTAATTGCAATCCTGAAACGGTTTCTACCGATTTTGATATGGCCAATAAACTATATTTTGAGCCTATATTTTGGGAACATATTAGAGAGATTATTGAAAAAGAAAAACCAATAGGCGTAATAGTACAATTAGGAGGGCAAACAGCTTTAAAGCTAGCCCGTAAATTCCATGAACATGGTATTCCTATCATTGGCACTAGCTTCCCTGATATGGATTTATCGGAAGACAGGGGCTCTTTCTCTGATTTGCTTAAAGAATTGGATATTCCCTATCCTGATTATGGAGTAGCAGAAGATGCCGATGAGGCCATTGCTGTTGCCAATAAAGTAGGCTATCCGGTATTGGTGCGCCCAAGCTATGTATTAGGCGGGCAAGGCATGAAAATTGTGATAAATGATGAAGACCTAGAAAAGGCCGTTATTGATTTATTGGGCGATTTACCAGGAAATAGGGTTTTGATAGATCACTTTTTAGACCGAGCCGAAGAAGCGGAAATAGACTTGATATGTGATGGAGAAACAGTGCATATTATAGGCATGATGGAACACATAGAACCTGCTGGTATTCACAGTGGCGACAGCAGTGCTGTATTGCCTCCATTTAGTTTAAGCGCAGCAGTGCAACAACAAATGGAAGACATTGCTACTAAGCTGGCCTTTAAAATGAATATACGTGGTTTGATGAATATGCAATTTGCCATTAAAAACGAAAAAGTATATGTAATTGAAGCCAACCCACGCTCAAGCAGAACCGTGCCATTTATAGCCAAAGCGTACGGAATTGCCTATGTGAATATAGCCACCAAAATTATGTTAGGCGAAAACAAATTGACAGATTTTGTATTTGAGCGCAAACTAACTGGCTATGCCATTAAAGAACCAGTATTCTCGTTAAATAAATTTCCAAATGTAAACAAGGAGTTGGGTCCAGAAATGAAATCGACAGGAGAAGCCATTCGCTTTATAAAAGACTTAAACGACCCTCATTTCCGCCAATTGAGAAGTGAAAAGAGTATGTTCTTGAGTAAATAATACACTTTACTTAATCACAATCCTAACCTTGAATGGATAGGAAAAGCATGTTTCTGTAAAATATGTTATTATATTCGTTTTATGAATTATACAAAATTTTTAATCCTTGTAATTGCGGTGTTTACTTTTGCCGCTTGCAGTAAAGAAGAAACTACATCTGCTACAGACTCTTCTCCAATGGAGCAAATTTTGGAAATTAAAACCCAGTTTGGTAATATGTATATGTGGTTGTACAAAGAAACACCTTTACACAGAGCCAATTATTTGAGTTTGGCTGATTCTAACTATTTAGATGGCTCTTCATTTCACCGCTGCGTAAAAAATTATATTATCCAAGGAGGTGATCCTAACTCAAAGGACAATGACTCCACCAATGACGGAACTGGAGGCCCTAATTATAGCATACCTGCAGAAATAAATGCAGCAAAACTGAAGCATGTGTATGGAGCGGTGGGAGCTGCTGGAGCAAATCATCTCACAAAAGCATCCAATGGTTCCCAGTTTTATATAGTAGTAAACAAAGTGGATTCTATTACTTTAGATGGTAACCATACCGTTTTTGGTAAAATAATAAAAGGGATGGAAGTAGCAGAGCAAATAGTTTTGCAGCCTCAAAAAGTGAGTAATAATAGACCCTATAATAAAATTACCATGGATGTAAACAAACTCAATAAGACTCAAAACCAATTAAAGACAGAGTTTGGTTTTACGCCCTAATTTTCAGCCTTCTAACTTCTTCATCCTTTAGCAGTAGTCATTTACTTTATATTTTTTAAAGATATGTGTACATAATAATTGAAAGCAATAAGTTTTTTATTGTAGCATTATTTATACTGCATACAAAAATCTTGGTTCATTATAGACTTTGATAGCAACTTTACGCAAGTAGAGGCCATGGAGGAATTAGCGGCTATTAGCCTCA
>JANMIV010000211.1:0-2687 GCA_031375995.1 Bacteroidota bacterium | reverse complement strand
GTTGGTGTTTGCGCAGGAAATCCCATGGCATATAATGAAACAAATTAAACTGAATGCCTGGTACCACAAACTGATTATTTTTGATGTGCATGGCATTGCCTTTTAGGTCTTGGTAATAGATATTGGCTTTGTTCAATCCATAGTTTTTACGGGCAAAAGGATCTTCGCCACCTGCAATATGGCTATGAAAAAGTTCAATAAATTCATCATTGGTAAAAATGGAAAAGGGCATTTCGCCTTGGGTTAATAAAAAACTCCGCATACTTACAGCCAGTTCAAAACTTTTTGAAAGGGGCAATCGTATGTTTACATTAAATGTTTTTATAATTCCATCAGCAGAAAATACGCTGGAGTCGTAGTTTTGCGGAAAAGCTTGGAATACGGAATCTCTTTTGTGCCAAGGGAATTGCTTCAGGTGTTCCACTACGGAGGGGTCTTTGGGGCGGTAAGCTTTTACTTCTGGTAGCCATACATTGGCACTGCCCATATCTATATTTAATTTGATGCTTTTGGGAGGAGCCGCATTTAAATTATGGTTAATTCTACTAATAAATAGCCCTAAGGGATGCGATACAACTATATTGGGTTTGATGCAGCCGTACAATTGGTTTTTGGAGGGGGTGCTATCGTTTAATATGCTTTGTGCCCTAATACAACTAAGTGATATTAATAGGAAGTAAAATAAAAAAAATGGGATAATGGTAAAAGTGTTTTCTTTATTCATCTTTACAGCTAGTATTTTTATTTTACTATTACAGCTCCAATTTTTTTGGTCAGTTCCGTTCTTTGTTTCATTAAGTCAATGTGAATGTGTTGGTGCAGTTCCAATTCAATTTCACTTTGCTCTGATTCCAATATTTTCATGTTTTGCTTCATCAGTTTATCAATATATTTAATATGCAGATGAAGCAATACGGTATCTATATCGTATTTTATATTTTTAAAGAAAGCACTTAAATTTACTTCTGCTTTCTTTTGCCAAAGTGGACTAATAGCATATTCTTTGCTAATAATATCGGCTGCAAGTGCCGTTACCAGAGGGTTTTGGTGGTTTATAAAATAGCTTCCTTGGAGTATCTGTCCATTTTGCGAGAGCATATAGGCTTCTTCTAAAATAAGTTTTACTACAGGATGTTCAATGGTAATTTCTTTGGCTACCAATTCATTTAATAAGTAGTGGAGTGCTGTTTTACTGTCTTCCAATTCTTTGTCGGAGTAGTTAATTACAATGCGAATTAAATCAAGCTCTTGCGCGTCAAAAACAAGCGAATTGTCAAGTGTTTCCTGTAGGTCTTCTTGGAAAGTTTTTTCGTTGATGCCAGAATTGGGCAGTTCGTTTATTTGCTGCTTTTCTTTCTCATTTAAAAACTGCTTACGCAGTTTATTCAACTCCATTACCAGTACTTGCTCATCTACCTTTAGCAAACGGGCACACTCGGCTATAAAAACCGTTCTTTTTATACCATCAGGAATTTTACTGATACTTTCAACAATATCGCGGGTTACTTCCGCCTTTTTAATAGGGTCGTTTCCAGAATCGCTTAAAAGTAAATTTACTTTGAATACAATAAAATCCTGTCGTTTGGTTTCTAAATAGGTTTTAAACTCATCACTGCCTACTTTTTGGCTATAACTGTCAGGGTCGTCTCCATCAGGAAAAGTAAGTACACGTACATTTAAGCCTTGTTCCAAAAGCATGTCTATGCCCCTAATACTTGCTTTTATACCAGCAGCATCGCCATCAAAAAGTACAGTGACATTTTCCGTAAAGCGTTTAATGAGTCTAATTTGCCCTTCCGTTAGGGAGGTTCCGCTGGATGCCACCACATTTTCCACCCCAGATTGGTGCATACTAATTACATCCGTATAACCTTCTACTAAATAGACAGAATCTTGCTGGCGTATAGCTGTTTTAGCGTAATAAAGCCCATACAACTCATTGCTTTTATGGTATAAAAGCGTTTCTGGAGAGTTTACATACTTGGGGCTATTGGGTTCTTTTTTTAAATACCTGCCTGCAAACGCAATTACTTTTCCGTTTATATTGTGAATAGGAAATATTACGCGGCCTCGGTAGGCATCAAATTTTTTCCCATCTTCCTTGTGCTTTACCAAACCAGAGCTAAAAAGTAATTCTTCCTTAAACTGGTTGGCTATGGCTGCATCATACAAGGCTTGCCAACTATCTAAGCTGAATCCAAGGTTGAATTTCTTAATGATGTCATGCCTAAATCCCCTTTCTTCAAAATAACTGAGTCCAATGGCTTGCCCTGTTTCATTTTCCCAAAGTATTTGCTGGAAATACTCATTGGCCCAAATATTTAAAATTTGTAAACTTTCCTTTTCGTCCCTTTGTTTTTTTTCCTCATCTACATTTACAAACTCTTGTTGAGGCCATTCTACATTAAATTTATCAGCTAAAAACTTGAGGGCAGGGATATAACCTAAGCTATCATGCTCCATGATGAAGTTTACCACATTGCCCGCTTTACCGCAACCAAAGCATTTATAAATACCCTTGGCTGGGCTTACTGAAAAGGAAGGCGATTTTTCATTGTGAAAGGGGCAAAGGCCAGAAAGGTTTGCTCCCCTGCGTTTTAGCCGCACATAATCGCCAATAACCTGTTCTATATTGGCTGCATTAATTATTTCATCTATTTTAGCTTGAGGTATCAATGGGCGGTAAA
>JANMIV010000142.1:0-3793 GCA_031375995.1 Bacteroidota bacterium | reverse complement strand
ATTAACAGAAGGTTATGTTAAACCATTGTATTTAAACCCTATCTATCAGCAAAAAATTGCAATAGGTAAAAAAGGGTTTCCGTTTAACTTCAATGAGGGTATTACCTATGAATATCCAAAAGGCTTATGCCCAGTAACTGAAAGATTGTATGAAAAGGAATTAATGTTATCTCCTTTAATTAGAGAAGGTTTGGATAAAAACGACATCAAAGACTTTGCTGATGCCATAGAAAAAGTAGTGCTAAATATTGGTGAGTTAAGAAAATCCTCACTCAATACTGATAAAATTGAGATATATGATGCTGTAAAAGCCATTGATGCTAACATGTCATTAGACTAACAACCATATTGCGCACATTTTCAAATAAAAAAATATTAATCGGCTTTAGCGACCCTGGTGGAGCAAAACCACTGCTTGCATTTGCTGAACAACATCAATTTAACGATTTACTAATCATATCAGATAGAGAATACCCATTTTATACTGATTTTAGTTCAAAGGTGATAAAAGTACAAATTACAAATTTACCTGAAATTGTTAAAAACTTTAAACCAGATGAAATAATAACAGGTACCTCCTACCCCTCATTGTTTGAAAAAGAACTATTGCAAATAGCTTTAAAGGCACAAATATTTTGTATTGCATATATTGACCATTATACTCGAATAAACGATAGATTCTTATTAGAAAACGGTTTGTTAATTCAACCAAATGAGGTTTGGGTAATAGATGAAGAAGCAGAAAAAAAAGCAAAAGAGAGTTTACTGAAGCAAAATACAATAAAAATTTCTGGTAATCCTTACCATCAATGGCTAAAAAAGTGGAAACCAAAATTGAATAAAGAATCCTTTTTAGCCCAATATAATATAAGTACTCCTAAACATAAATCAATTCTATTTGCACCAGATCCTTTATCCAACATAAATGGGATGGAAAAGTATGGATTTGATGAATTATCGGTTATAGAAGAACTAAAAAAATTATTTGACGACAATAGAGATTTAGCTGATAACTTTGTCATTTGGATTAAGCCACATCCAAATCAAAACATTCATTTAATGGAAAAAATTTTGATTGGACAAGATAATTTACAGCTAATAAGTCATACTATTGATACCAATACCATTATTTACTACGCAGATTACATAATGGGATTTTTCTCCTCCATTCTAATAGAAGCATCTATTTTAGGAAAAAAATTAATTCGGTACCTACCCAATGCTGAAAATGATCCTTTCAAAACGAAAACGCATTTTCAGGTATTAGATAAAAACACATTTGTTGCACACGCGCTTTCTTTAATTTAACTTATGAATAACAACGTATTTCTATCTGGAGAAAATATCTACTTAAGAGCATTAAGCGAGACTGATATTGAAGGTAATTATGCCAATTGGTTAAACAACCAAGAAATTACTTTCTACAATTCGCATGGTAGGTTTCCACTCAGCAAAAGTAAGCTACTCGAATATGTGAAACAAGCTGACAGCAATAGCACAATGCTTGTTTTAGCCATTATTGATAAACAAAAAGAAATCCATATTGGAAACATCAGTTTGCAAACAATTAATTGGATTGATAGAAATGCGGAAATTGCATTCTTATTAGGCGAAAAAGAATTTTGGGGCAAAGGTATCATGAAAGAAGCGGGAGAGCTACTCTTAAATCATGGGTTTAAAGTACTAAATCTGCACAGAATTCACTGTGGCACCTCATCTAACAATGAGGGAATGCAAAAGTTAGCATTAAAACTAGGGATGCAGCAAGAAGGAATTAGAAAAGAAGCCATGTTCAAAAATGGTACTTACTTAGATATAATTGAATACGGCAAAATAAATCCGAATGAAATACTGTAAAAATTGTTTACAAAGCGATACAAGACCAGGCATTTACTTTGACGAGAATGGTATTTGTCCTGCATGCAATTACCATAATAGTTTAGTGGATGTAGATTGGGATGAAAGAAATAAAGAACTTGCCGACATTGTTGCCTTTGGTAAGGCCAATAACCAATCTGGTTATGATTGTATTATTGGTGTTAGCGGAGGAAAAGACAGCACGAGACAAGCATTTTTTGTAAAAGATGTGCTAAAGATGAACCCTTTGTTGGTTTGTTTAAGTTATCCGCCAGAACAAGTGAGTCAGCGTGGGGTTGATAATGTTTCTAATATGATTAAACATGGTTTTGATTGTGTAGTCATAAATCCTGCTCCTAAAACTTGGAAAAAGCTAATGCGAACTGGATTTATGGAACATAGCAATTGGGCTAAGACCACGGAATTGGCACTTTTCAGTAGTGTACCCAGAATGGCTATTGCCTATCAAATTCCTTTAATTTGGTGGGGCGAAAATGTAGCTCTGCAATTAGGAGATATGAATGCACTTGGTAAATCTGGTAGTGATGGCAATAATCTCCGTAAAATTAACACCCTACAAGGTGGAGACATGACTTGGTTGCTCAAAGATGAAATAAAGAAAAATGAAATATTACAATACTGCTATCCCTCAGAAAGAGAAATGGATGCAGCTGACTTAAGAATTACATTTCTCGGTTACTTTTGGAAAATTTGGTCATTGGTTGATAACGGGAATTTCTCTGCATTAAGAGGTTTAGAAGTTAGAAAAGATGGTCCAAAAAATACTGGAGACATGGGTGTTACTTCGCTTGATGAAGACTGGTTTGGTTTAAATCAAATGATTAAGTATTATAAATATGGGTTTGGTAAAATTTCTGACTATGCCAATGAGGATATCAGAAATGGGCATTTAACGAGAGAAGAGGCGATAAACTTAGTTGAAAAGTATGATGGCAAATGTGGTAATCATTATATTGAATCATTTTGTGGTTACATTGAGATAAGTGTTAAAGACTTTTGGGAACATGTAAACAAATCTGTAAACCCAAATTTATTTTACAAAGACGCTGCAGGAGTATGGATTCCAAAATTTAAAGTTGGAGAAGGATTAATATGAGTAAATTAAACATAGTTATAATTGATTACGGGGTCGGTAATACTCACTCTGTATCAAATGCTATTCAGTATTTAGGTTATAAAAAACTTAAAATATCCAATAGTGAAGAATCAATTAAAAATGCCGATGCTCTTATTTTGCCTGGAGTAGGTGCTTTTGAAGAAGCTATTGGAAATCTAAAAGCACTAAACCTACACCATATTTTAAATGAGGAAATATTGGTAAATAAAAAACCCATATTGGGTATTTGTGTTGGAATGCAAATGTTAGCGGATGGCTCAGAAGAAAATGGTTGGCATGATGGATTAGGCTGGATAAAAGGAAAAGTTGTGAAACTAAACTTACCAAAAGGCTATGCTATTCCGCATGTTGGCTGGAATGATGTAATTACTCAAGGAAGCCCTGCTAGTTTCAATAGAACACCTGATAGACCTAATTTCTATTTTGACCACAGCTATCATTTTGTGGCAGAAAATGAAAAAGATGTAATAGCAACTTGCGATTATGGCATCCCTGTAACAGCAGCCGTTCAATCAAACAATATTTGTGGGGTACAATTTCACCCTGAAAAAAGCCATACAAGTGGTTTGAAATTTTTTAGAGGCTTTTTTAATTCCATATAACTTCAAATGCTAAAAAAGAGAATAGTTGCAAACGTAGTCGTAAAAGACGGTATTGTTGTCCAAAGCATTAACTTTAATAAGTACTTACCAGTAGGAAAAGCAGATATTGCTATTGAATTTCTTAATAACTGGGGTATAGATGAAATTATACTTACGGATATATCCGCCAGCAAAAACAGTCTTCCGCCAAACTTTG
>JANMIV010000136.1:0-1977 GCA_031375995.1 Bacteroidota bacterium | reverse complement strand
AGAAATAACCGAATACCAAGTATTTTCCATCATCATTACTCTATCGCCAACTCCTATTCCTAAAGCTCCTCCGCTTGCACCCTCTCCTATTACAATACAAATAACGGGTGCAAGCGGAGGAGCTTTAGGAATAGGAGTTGGCGATAGAGTAATGATGATGGAAAATACTTGGTATTCGGTTATTTCTCCTGAAAGTTGTTCTTCTATTTTATGGCGTAGTTGGGATCATAAAGAAAAAGCGGCAGATGCACTAAAACTTACAGCCAACGATATGTTTAAAAACAAATTGATTGATGGTATTATAGAAGAACCATTAGGCGGTGCGCACAGCAATCCAATGGAAGCCTACCAAATCGTGAAAAAATCAATTGAAAATATGCTAACTGAGTTGGGCAAACAAAGTGCCAGTGATTTAATTAAAACCCGCATTGATAAATTCAGTGCAATGGGCGCATTTACTGAATAAGTAATTGGTATTTATGCATTAAATCTTTTGCGAGGTAATCTTTATCAAACAAGGTAAGGGCTCTGTCTTTTGCATTGGCTATATATGCATCCATTAGTTCTTTTTGAGGGAGTGTAGTCCCAATAAACTCAAGTAATTCCGCGCTGCTAAAAGGCGGTATAGTCAATTGATTGTTGCCAATTACCTCAGGTAATGAAGATACATTGGAAGTTATAAGAGGTATTTTGCTTTGCATGGCCTCTAAAACAGGTATTCCAAATCCTTCAAACTCGGATATATAGGCAAATAAGCTAGAGCATTGAAAAATAATTGGTAAATCTTGAAATGAAACATTCTCAAAAATATGCACTCTTTGAGCCAGTTGGTGCTCCGTTGCATAAAGCATTATTTCATTAGTATATGCTGTTTTTTTGCCAATTAGCACCAATTCCCAATTGGAATCTAATTGACGGAGCGACTCAATAAGCGTGAGCTGGTTTTTCCTTTTTTCAATAGTACCAACGCTCAATATAAATTGTTTTGGTAGCTTGTATTTTTCCCTTATTGTTTTTTTTTGTTCTTGGCTATAGGTCAATGAAAACGCATCATCGCAGGCTTGGTAAAGTACTTCTATTTTGTATGCTGGTGTGCCAAAAAAGGAAACAATATCATTTTTGGTTTGAATGCTAGTTGCCAATACCAAGTCGGCATTTGTGCAGGCATTTTTAAATTTTTTCTTGTAAATATAAGCGTCAATATTATTGTAGTAATCAGGATAACGGAGAAAAATAAGATCGTGTATGCTTACTACACACTTAGTTTTAAACTGATTAATTCCTTTTGGTATTTCATTGCTTAATCCATGGAATACATCCAATTCTAAATCATTTACAATGTCGCCAATACCATAACTTCTCCATGCAGCTGGAAATTGCTTCCCGATGAAGCTTTCAGGTTTTACAATTTCTACCTGTTTAAATACATCAAATTCATTGATAAATTGATGGTCTATTTTGGGAGTAAACAGATAGTATTTGTTTTCTGGAAAGTTATTAATTAGTGATTTAATCAATAGCCGCGCATAATTGCCCAAACCAGTTGAGTTGTTAAAAGCACGTTTTGCATCAAATCCTATTTTCATATGCTGAACTGCTTAAACGGCTACATTATTATCTCGCAATGCATCATTTAAACTGGTTTTTTTATCAGTGCTTTCTTTGCGCTTTCCAATAATTAAAGCACAAGGAACTTGGTATTCTCCTGCTGGAAACTTTTTAGTGTACGAACCTGGAATAACTACCGAACGAGCAGGCACTACTCCTTTGTATTCTATTGGTTTTTCGCCTGTTGCATCTATAATTTTTGTACTCATGGTTAAAGTAACACCTGCTCCAAGCACCGCTTCTGTTTCCACTCTTACACCTTCTACTACTATGCACCTTGATCCAATAAAGCAATTGTCTTCAATAACCACTGGAGCTGCTTGAATTGGTTCAAGTACACCTCCAATACCAACTCCACCGCTCAAGTGC
>JANMIV010000126.1:0-3341 GCA_031375995.1 Bacteroidota bacterium | reverse complement strand
TATTGGTGTTGGGCAATACCAGCATGATGTAAATGCCAAATTGCTGAAAGAAAGTTTAGACCAAGTAGTAGCCAGTTGCGTAAACCAAGTAGGCGTTGAACTAAATACAGCCAGTAAACATTTGCTCAGTTATGTGTCAGGATTAGGGCCCGTATTGGCTCAAAATATTATTGATTACCGAAGCCAAAAAGGGAAATTTACTTCACGGGCACAGTTAAAAAAAGTACCACGTTTAGGCGAAAAAGCTTTTGAACAAGCCGCAGGATTCTTGCGTATTCATGGGGCTAAAAATCCATTGGATAACTCAGCAGTACATCCAGAAACATATAGCCTAGTAGAACAAATGGCCAAAGACTTAAGCATTGGCCTCCATGATTTAATTGGCAATACCGCATTGCGTAATAGCATAAACCTACAAAAATATATTACCCCTCAAATAGGCTTACCAACTTTAACAGATATAATACAGGAGCTAGCAAAGCCTGGGCGTGATCCACGCCAAGCACTGGAAGCATTTGCATTTGGCAATGTAAACAGCATAGACGATTTAATACTAGGCATGGTGTTACCTGGCATTGTAACCAATATAACAGCCTTTGGTTGTTTTGTTGATATAGGAGTACACCAAGATGGATTGGTGCATATATCGCAAATGACTGATCAATTTATTAAAAGCCCCAACGAAGTAGTAAAGCTTAACCAAAGAATACAAGTAAAAGTTACAGAAGTAGATAAAACCCGCAAACGCATTGCGCTAAGCATGAAAGGTATTTAGTTAAACAATACAAATATTTACCAATATCAAAATAATTGTTTTGATAGGTTTTAAATCCATTACTCGTAATAAACAAAACTCCGCATTGAGTCTCTAAGCAACCACTGCAACTAAACAGTGCCTTGTGAGCGCCTTTTAACACTTTTTCTTTTGTGTATAGTTTGGTTTTTAAGCGTTTTTGATACCACACTGATGCTTCCATCTTTCTCTAGCATTATCAATTCTGCATCGGTTACACTTTTTAAACCATGCTCTCTAGCCACAGCTTCCAAGTCTGACATGGTTAATTTTTGATTTCTTAAATTATCCTCCTTAATAAAACCTTTGTAAACTAACATTACAGGCTCTCCTTCCAATAATTTACTGAAAAGGTTACTTTTATAGGAAACAATTTTGATAATATAGTTTAAGATAAATAATGTTAAAGCTGCCAATAAACCTCCCACTAGTGAGGTATCGGTGCCGACCATAGCATTTTGTACCGCATTGCTTATGAGCAAAATTAGTACCAAATCGGTAATACTCAATTGAGAAAGTTCCTTTTTGCCAAAAAACCGAATGGCTAAAATTATAAATAAATACACGCAGAAGGAACGAAGTATAATATCTAAATATATATTCATGGTAATTAAGCTATTTTGCACACCAAATATATATAAAATGACAAACAAAATTGCCTTTATAACAGGAGCCTCTGCTGGCATTGGAGAATCAACTGCCAGATTGCTTGCCGCCAACGGATTTGATTTAATTGTAACAGGAAGAAGAAAAGAAAGAGTTGAAAAAATAGCCAATGAATTAAGCAATACATTTTCAGTAAAAACACTTCCTTTGGTTTTTGACATTAGAAACCATTTAGCGGTAAAAAACGCCATAGAAAGCCTCAACGAGGAATGGAAAAATATAGCTGTATTAATAAATAATGCAGGACTTGCCAGTGGTTTAGCACCCATTTTTGATGGCGATTTAAATGATTGGGAAGCCATGATTGATACTAATGTAAAAGGCCTCCTCTATGTATCAAGATATATATTGCCTATAATGAAAAGCAATGAAAGTGGACATGTAATAAATATAGGCTCTATAGCTGGCAAAGAAGTATATAGCAATGGTAATGTGTATTGTGCTACCAAACATGCTGTTGATGCCTTGAGCAAAGGCATGAGAATAGAATTGGCTCCATTTGGCGTAAAAGTAACGGCTATTCACCCTGGTGCGGTGGAAACAGAATTTTCTATTGTTCGGTTCCATGGCGATGAGGAAAGAGCCAAAAAGGTATATGAAGGATTTGAGAATTTAGTAGCCCATGATATTGCAGAAGCCATTTTGTTTTGCATAAGCAGACCTTTTAGGGTAAATATTAATGAGCTTATTATTATGCCAACGGCACAACCCATGGCCAGTATTATCAATAGGAAATAAGGTATTATTTTGCACTAGTCCATTTATCTAAGTACTTATTTATAAGTGTAAGAGAAAGTACAAATACGACTAAGAAAGCCATTACTCTTTTTAATAATAGCATCATCAGTTTAGTATCAATACTGTTGAACTGAATGGCTTCAAGGAATGTTTCCATCAATAAATGAAGCGCAAGAATGGCAAAAACAATACCCAGTAAAACGCCTAATACTTTGTATTGACTAATAATGAGTACTATAATAATAAGTAGGTTCATTAGCAATATGTAATTGTGTATTTTTTCGTACCTATTTGCCAATAAAGTAATTAGCAGTAAGGTTAATTCGGCATAATTGTTAAGTAAATGTTTCATTGCTATAGTAAATTTAAAATACCCACTCATTTACATCAACGAAAGGAACTTACTTTTATTATTCACCTAACTTTAAATAATTATTATAAATACGGGTGAGGCATACATAGTAAACTACCCCACTTTTTTATAATCGGTAAAAACTTATGCCATTTTTAAATTTGGAGTAACTATGTTTGCGCAGCAATAAAAAATATATGTCAAAAATATTTCTAATTTTAAAACGCGAATTTTTTACAAGGGTAAAGAAAAAGTCCTTTTTAATAATGACCATAGCATCTCCGCTACTTATTGTACTCTTTTATGCTATTATTATATACTTTACCATAAATGGAGCAGGTAACGAAGCAGTAAAAACCGTTTTTGTAAATGACAAAAGTGGGTTGATAGAAAATAAGCTAAGCAATAATAAAATATTCAATTTTGAGTATGGTAATGATATAAATACAACGGCAGCAGACTTCTTAAAAAGCCACAATCAATATTTTGCCTTACTACAAATTCCTGATTCTTTTGGACTTAACAATACCAGCGGAATTAAGCTTATAGCTACAGAACAGCCTAGTATTACACAAATTGATTATATAGAAAATGAAATTGAAAAGTTTGTCAAAAATGAACAATTAACCAATTATAAAATTGACCAAAGTATAATAGATAAAATAAATGCTACAGAGGTAAAACTGAGTACTACAAAACTCAATATGAACAGTCAGCAGGAAGAAAAAAGCAACTCAGGAGCCGCTACTGCCTTGGGAATGGTGGAGCATTACTGATTTAATTTTTTATTTT
>JANMIV010000106.1:0-2717 GCA_031375995.1 Bacteroidota bacterium | reverse complement strand
CGCATTTTGCCATGCTTTACCACAAACACCTTTTCCTAATTGAATGGAAGTACAGGCAATTGGCCCTTGAAACGGACCTAAAACCAATTGGTTGTTTTTAACCAAATAAAAACCAACCCACCAAAAGTTAAATACCTCTTTTAAAGCAGCAGAACAATTGGCTAGGTTGGCTATTAAATCATCAGTAGGCAAAAGCAAATGTTTTAGTTGAGGAATTAACTCCTCATACTTTTGTTGCTTGGTGCTCTTTTCTGATATTATTATATTTTCTGACAAACTATTTTTGGGTAGTGTCGGCAGCAGCAACGGTTGTTTCTGCACCAGCTACTTTATTGGTTTCTTCACTTGGTCTTACCCCATCGTTACCTCTATTGGTAGAGTAGTCTTGTTTATCACTCTTATACAATTCATTGGTTTTAAGGGTTTTTTGCGCTTCTTCTTGTCCATAATGGCAAGCAGTTAAACTTAAACTTATTACAAAAGTGAATGCGATAGCTAATTTTTTCATGTAAAATTGAATTGATTGATGCTGCGAATATAAAATTTAATCAAATAAATGCTAATGAACAAAACTTATTTGGGGTATGATTTATATTCAATTTGTTCTTAGCCTCAATTATTTCATATTTTTCAGGTAATACAGAAGTGTAAATGAAAGCCAAAAATAAAAGACTTGACTTTTTTTTATATAAGCTTACTTTTGCAGTCCGAAAATTTTAGCTTATCTAGCCTTTTTCATGCTTAAATGAGCCTAAAATATGGGATTAACTTCTTGTAAATAATGAAATTATCACAATTCAAGTTCAACATCACAGACGCAATGATTGCTAAACATCCGGCTGAAAACCGAGATGAGTCCAAGTTGATGGTACTAGACAGAAAAAAACAAAAAATTGAACACAAAACCTTTAAAGATATTCTAAAATATTTTGGTGATGGTGACACGTTTATTTTAAATAATACCAAAGTTTTTCCGGCTAGATTATATGGAAGTAAAGAAAAGACTGGTGCGCAAATTGAGGTTTTCTTATTACGCGAGTTAAATAAAGAATCAAAGTTATGGGATGTATTGGTTGACCCAGCTCGTAAAATACGTGTTGGCAATAAATTGTATTTTGGTAATGATGATTTAGTGGCCGAGGTAGTTGATAATACTACTTCACGTGGTCGTACTATTCGTTTTTTGCATGATGGAAGCGATGAAGAACTATGGAAACTAATTGAAAAATTAGGTGAAATGCCTATTCCTAAATACTTAAACCGCCCTGTTGAAAAACTAGATAAAGAAAGATTCAATACCATTTTTGCTAAAAATATTGGTGCTGTAATTCCTCCAACGGCTGGTTTACACTTTACCAAAGAGTTAATGATGCGTTTGGAAATTAAAGGTGCACAATTTACTGAAGTTACTCTTCACAATGGATTGGGTGCTTTTAGAGCCGTAGAAGTGGAAGATTTGACCAAGCATAAAATGGATTCGGAGTACTTTAGCATAAGTCCAGAGACAGCTGCGCTTGTAAATAAAACTTTAGACAATAAGAAGAAAGTGGTAGCGGTAGGTAATTCTGTAATGAGAGCTATTGAATCTTCGGTATCGTCAAAAAGCAGATTGAATCCAGAAACCAATTGGACTGATAAATTCCTTTTCCCTTACCATGACTTTAGAATAGCCAATTGTTTGGTTACTAATTTTCATCCACCAGAAAGTACTTTAATGATGGCTACTGCTGCTTTTGCTGAATTTGATTTCCTAATGGAAGCATACAACGAAGCCATAAAACATAAATATAAGTTTTTAGCTTATGGTGACGCTATGTTAATCATATAAACCGTTTACAGGCATAAAAAAAGAGGAATAAATCAAAGTTTATTCCTCTTTTTTTATGCTATTAAGCCATCTGGCAGCTTTAAATAAATGCGTTCATGTGTATGGTCTATTTCGTCAATAAAATCATCCACTGCTGGAATGAGCAGTTCTTTGAACTGATAGGTAGTCTGAAACATTAATTGTCCTGGCATTTCTAGCATTTCCTGTACTTCACCAATTTCACCTATTGCTAGGTCTATAAGCATGTAGCCTACAATACTTTTATCAATCTGCTTTTTGCTCTTTACGGCTTTGGTAGAATAGTAATATACACTACGTCCAATTAATTCTTGTACTTGTTCTATGGTATTGTAATCGCGCAACTTGACCAAATATTCTTGAGGAACAGTTTCTTTGCACTGTTCCATAAAAAAAGGAACAGGTTTTTGATTGAATTCAATCATTACCCATTCCTTTTGTTTTAATTTTTGACTCGCTTCTATTTTTAACTCGCCTGAAGTACCATGTGCTTTCACAATGCTACCTACCATAATGAAGTCTTTAGGTTGTAAGGACTTCATACGCGCAATTATTCAGCCGAAGTTTCAGTTGTTTCTGCAGTTGGAGTTTCTTCAGCGGCAGGAGCTTCTTCTGTAGCAGGAGCTTCAGCAACAACTTCTTCTTCCACTACTGGATTTGCAGCAGCATCTAAAGCCGCTTGTTTTTCGGCAATTTTAGCAGCACGTGCAGCATTTGCTTTCACTTCAGCAGCTAAACGAGCTGATTTAGAATCTGTTAATTTTGATTTTTCTTTTGAAATGTGTGTTTCTACTTTGGCATTTTTTTCTTCAAGCCATTTAGCCAATTTAGCATCAGCTTGGTCTTGGGTTAAAGCGCCTTTACGAACACC
>JANMIV010000104.1:0-9223 GCA_031375995.1 Bacteroidota bacterium | reverse complement strand
GAAATAAACTCACCGCAATCCCAAAAGCTTACTGTTGGCTCAAGAGTTAAAGTGTAGGTTACCAGAGAAATAATAAATGTAATCCAACCGAGTACATTATTGCTTAAGTTGTATTTGTTCATACTTGCTTTATAGATTCTGTTTATTTTTTACAATTTTTTGTTAAAAGGCAAACATAAGTGAAAATGCCATATAGCGCAATAGTAAATATTATTCTGTTTCGTAAAAAAGCTAGACTTGTAAATGTCCCCATTAATTACAAAAACAGATAGGAGAAACGACAATTGCTTTTTTTTATTTTTAAAAGCTCCATTTTTTGACAATAAACGAATTAGAACACCCCAAAGAATAGCTTATTACTCACAAACTGCGGTGTAAAAGACTATTTCGTGCAAGGCTAAACTTGTAATTTGCGCTATTATTATCTAGGAAATAAAACAGAATAGCCAATTTTATGATTACCAGCAATCAAATAAGTCCTTTTTGAAAAAGGATTATGGGATTGTAAAATAAAATAGGCAAAAAGTAAAGTGCATGACATTTTGATTTTAGAAAGCATATTACGTTTGTGCTGTAATTATTTAAAACCATGAAAAAATTAAAATTCTTTTTAAGCATTGCCTTCGTGCTCTCCGTATTGTTGTTTATAGCACGTGGGATGGCTAATAGTCAAAAGTTACATGCCGCTACTGTTGGTATAGAAAAAGACAGTATTTCAAAGCCGCAGAACCCATATTATTCCAATACAAGTAAGCAAAAATTAAATTTACCCGATTCCGTTTGGAAGCGCGTATTGAGCGAAGATGTATATGCCGTTTCCCGACATGCAGATACGGAAAGACCTTTTACTGGAAAATACTGGAACAGCAGTGATAAGGGTACGTATTTTTGTGCGGCTTGTGGCAACGAACTGTTTCGCTCCGATGCTAAGTTTTTAAGTGCGTGCGGCTGGCCTAGTTTTTTTGAGCAGGCCAACAAATCAAGTATTGTTTACAAATTGGACAATACGCATGGCATGACAAGAACCGAGGCTTTATGCGGACGTTGCAATGGACACCTAGGACATCTGTTTGATGATGGGCCAAAACCTACAGGAAAAAGATATTGTATGAACTCTATCGTATTGGACTTTTTACCAGATAAAAATAAATAGGAAAGGGCGTTTTTAGTTTAGTGCGGAATGCGGAGTGTCAAAAATGCGAAGTAAAAGTCTTTTCGCTTTCGCAATGCGAAGTGTTGTACAACTCGTCAAGCTGAGGTACGAAGCTTCTTTTCCAATAGTACTTTTTTGTCCGCTCAAAATTGGAACTTCAGCTTATTTTTACTTCGTTTACTTCAAATCTTTAAATGAAACTACCTTTATTTCTACCCTTCTATTCGCGGCCATTTCGCTTTCGGTATTGGCATGAGGAAAAAGCATTTTTGTAGCCCCAAAGCCAATAGTGGAAATTCTTTCGGCTTTAATTCCTTTTTCTATCAAGTAATTGTAAACCGTTTTTGCTCTTTCATCAGAAAGCCATTGATTGTTTTCATTAGGAGTTCTGCTAATAATGGTATCAGTTCCTTTTTCGGCATAATAGAGTGATGGATCTGGTAAACTACTGGGATAATTGACATGCCCTTCAATACGAATTACCAAGGATCGGTTTTTTTTAAGTAGTTTATACAGTGCCTCTAATGAAGGAAGAGAAGATTCAACTAATTTACGAGACCCTGGCCCAAAATTCAAGTTGCCCAAAATATACTTGCTGCCACCTTTTAGCGAGGGAAGAATGGTGGTTAAGTTACTGTATGGAATAAGAGGATTAGAAAGATTTATTTTCTTGGAACTGATAAAGGAAGAATCGTTGAAATAGGTCAAGTTATAGTCCTCTTTTGTTTTCAAAGTAGCTGTTAATTCGTATTTACCATTTTTGTCGCTAAAGGTTCTTTGAATTTCTTTGCCATTTTTATCGTTTAAGGTAATTTCTGCAATCAATGGTTGCTTTTTATCGCTAAGAATAATGCCACTTATTACAACCCTGGCTTGGTCAGTTTTGAATGGCGTTGCTGTTTTAATTAACTCTATCTCTACCCGTCTATTGAGGGCACGTTCTTTTTCGCTTTAGTTTTTATTAACAGCAATTCTTTTACCTAATGCTTTTATTTCAATTATTTCTTTGGGTGTTTTATTTAGAATTAAATAATTCCTTACTTCTAAAACACGTTTGTTGGAAAGAGAATCGTTGTAATCGTTACTACCTATGGAGTCGCAATGCCCTTGAAGGAGTATTTTTTGAATAGAATGGTTTTGAATGAAGTCTTGGATTGTTTTTTTTGCCTTTTTGTCAAGCGCGTAATCGTTCGACTTAAAATAGACAGCCGTTTTTTGGCAAAATCCGGGCAAGGCTAATAGCACGAGAATGGTTGTTATGGTAAAAATGGTGTTTTTGCTTATCATATTTTTGGCAATAAATTAATTGAACAACATACCATTATATTTTGTGTGCTATTCTTACCCTTTTAGTAACGCATATTGTACTTTACCTAATTTACGAAGTGGTGTTTTTTTCTAATGCACTTTTTTATTTCAATCTGAAACTATTCAGTATTTTTTCACCTATTGTTTGGTATGTTTCAAATTGATCAATAGCGCAAGTAAAGGTGAGTACATAGGCCTTTTCATCTTTTATCCAATAATATTGTTCAAATTTCAATTTGTAATTTCCTTGCTCACCAGTATATATAACTTTTTGATATTCCGACCCATTTTCGTTTTGCCTCTTGCTTTCTGTAATGTTTGAGTTGGTGATCAAGGTTTTTATTTGCCCTTCAGAAATTTCAACATATTTGTCCAAATTTATTTGTTGTGCTTTTAAGTCTTGAATTAACAGGTTAACGTTTTCTCTAAACATATCGGTAGCTGAGGTCTGTTTAGATAGTAATATGAAACTCATTCCCATCATTCCCGATTTGTCTAAATCCCAAGTTTCTGGGTACTGAATGGAGTAGTTGTTTTCGCTAATTGCTTTCCAGCCTTTTTCAATTTCAATTTCAGTATTTTTCTGTGTAGCCGGTCCACAAGCAATCAAGCTCATAGATAAAAGAATTAGGCCTAATAATTTAGTTTGTTTCATGTTTGCGTTTCTATTTTTGTGTTTTGCTTGGTTCGTTTAACAGAACTAGCCAAAGCAAATATATAGAAAAAGTTAAAATTGCTTTAACAGTACTAAAATAAAAAGGGATTGAATGAAAAAGGCCGCCTTAGGCCGCCTTTCCAGTTTTTATTGAATGATTAGTATTGGTGATATAAGGTAAGGTATTCTAAATTTCCCTTTAGTAAGCCAAATAAGCAATTAATCCTTACGCTTCAATTTTTTCTTTTCCTTGTTCGACATTTTGTTGATGCGTTTGTAGTAACCCGTTTTATTGGCGGCAACATAAAGCGTTAGTTTTTTGCCTTTTTGTACTTTATTCGATTTTAGCTTATTCCATTTCTTAATGTCGGCATTGTTGCAATCAAACCAATCGGCTATATCATTGAGTATATCACCCTTTTTTACTACATAAGTAACTTTACTCTCTTTGACCTTAGCCGCTTCTTCTTCGGTATTTTTTCGCTTCTTTTTCTTTTTTCCTTTTTCCTCTTTTGGTTCTGAAACTACGACTTCTTCTGTAGTGGTTGTTTCTTCTTTTGGCTCTTCCTGTTGTATAATTACAGGTGTTACTTCTGTATTTACAGGTTTATATACACTATCCTTTAATAAGTAAAATAAACGAGATTTGGTCTTTGGCAATTTTACATAATAGCCATCGGCACTCATGGGAATAATGTCTTTTTTGAAAATAGGGTTCAGTGCCCTTAAATCATTAACAGTTACACCTAAAGTACTGGCAATTTGCTCAAACGATAGTGGTTTATTGACCAATACGCTATCGCTTTCCATATTTAAATCTATATTATTGGGTTTTATGCCATGCTCCTTGTAATAATTAATAATGTAAACGGCAGCTATAAACTGAGGATAGGCATCGCGGCAAACAGCAGGTAAAAAAGGGTAAATATCCCAAAAATATAAGCTATTGCTCGCCATGCGAATACATTTGTTCATGGTGGTTGGTGAACAACCGTAAGCACCAATTACCAATGGCCAACTTTTATAAATACTGAATAAATCTTTAAAGTGCTGCGCAAATACGGCTGATGCGATATTGGGATCACGCCTTTCATCAACAAAAGTATTTACCTTTAGCTTGTACATGCGAGAAACAGGAAAACTCATGCTCCATATACCACTTGCACCAGAAAGGCTTACAAATTGTGGGTTTAACTCTGATGAAGATAGGGCTAGGTATTTAAGGTCGGTAGGCAAGCCTTTTGCACGTAACTGTTTTTCTAGTAGGGGGAAATAGTACTTGCTTAAACTGATTAGCTCTTTGGTTTTATCGGGGTTTTGTAAGTATAAATCAATAAACTTTTTAACCTCTGGCTTATAAATAAGGTCTGTTTGTGAGCGCAATTGCGCAAGGCGTTGTATATATACTTGCTCTTGTGCAGTGCCAATAAATGACATGGTAATAATAACAAATACCAAAAGTTGCTTGCGGCTTATATGGAGAAGTGGGCGTATATATTTCATGTGAAAAAAATAAGTTAATAGGTGTACAGGTTACTTGTACAAGTTTAAACGTTAAAAAAGTAAAATTTAGGGTAAGTAATTAAGATGTAAACATCTTAAAGGGCATTTGGTCTTATATTGTTGACCATTGAAAGCAGTTTTCCATCCTCTTGGTGGTTAGCCATTAATTGTAAACCAATTGGCATACCATTATTGTCTTTTGCATAAGGAAAAGAAATGGCCGGAATGCCAACAATATTAGCATGTACGGTAAATATATCTGCCAAATACATTTGGATAGGATCGTTACTTTTTTCACCAATTTTAAAAGCACTTGTAGGAGCAGTTGGTGAGAGTATAAAATCAAAATCTTTGAAAATATCCTTGGTTTTATTGGCAACTAGCCTACGTACTTTTTGCGCTTTGGTATAGTAAGCATCATAGTAGCCAGAACTTAACACAAATGTTCCTAGCATAATTCTGCGTTTTACCTCTGGTCCAAACCCTTCTGAGCGCGATTTGCGAATGGTTGTTTCTATATCAACAGCCGAGCTGCTTCTATGCCCGTAGTGCATACCCGCAAAGCGCGATAAGTTACTAGATGCTTCGGCAGTAGTTAAAGTATAATATACAGGAATCATTAAATTTAACTCGGGCAAACTAACAGCCTCTACTTGGTGGCCTTGGCTTTTCAGTTCCTGAATGAATTGTTCAGTTGCTTGTTTTACTTCAGGCTGTATGCCTTCCATTTCAAGCGTTTCTTTTATATAGGCAAATTTGTAGCTTTTATTTTCGGTATTCCAATCAAAACTACCTGGTTCACTTTGTATAGTAGTCGCATCATACCCATCGGGGCCAGCCATTATTGATAATAAAAGTTGCGTGTCTGCCACGGATTGGGTAATTGGGCCAATAATGTCGAAACTACTGGCATAGGCAATTAGCCCCCAGCGAGAAATAAGTCCATAAGTAGGTTTATAGCCATAAGTGCCAGTAAATGAAGCTGGTTGACGCACAGAACCTCCCGTATCACTTCCTAAAGCTGCATGGCATAAGTGTGCTTGCACTGCCACCGCAGAGCCACCAGAACTGCCACCAGAAACTTTGGTATTATCCGCATCATTTAAAACCGTACCAAAAGCAGAGTTTTCATTAGAAGCACCCATGGCAAATTCATCACAGTTCAATCGGCCAATAATAATGACGTCTTCGGCTAATAATTTTTCAATAACAGTGGCAGAATACAATGATTTAAAGCCATTTAGTATTTTTGAAGAAGCTGATACGTGGTGGTTTTTATAACAAATATTGTCTTTTATACCTATTACCATGCCAGCTAGTTTACCCGCTTTTCCTGTAGCTATTTTTTCATCTATTTGTTTAGCAGCGGCCAAGGCTTCATCAGCCCATACTTCTAAAAAGGCGTTGAGGTGTTCTTTTGCTTCAATTCTTGTCAAATACTGTCCAACAATGCTTTCTACACTTGTTTGTTTGGCAGCTAGTGCTTGTTTAATTTGGGAATACGATATAAAATTTTCCAATGGTATTTTTAATTTATGAGGCTTACAGCACCATGATTATTAAACAAAAAAATTCCCCTAAACAGAGGAATTAATAAATATGGTTTAAAGGCAATTACTTAGATAAGCAGCTTATTCAGCAGTTTTTTTATCTTTGTTTTTCATGCCCTCTTCAATTTGGTCTTTTACATTTTTCTTGGCATCGTTAAACTCACGCATACCTTGGCCAATACCACGCATTAGTTCTGGAATTTTTTTACCACCAAATAATAGAAGTATAGCCAACAAAATAAGTATCCATTCGCCACCACCTAAGTTTCCTATAAATAATAATGTATGATTCATAATTGATTGATTTTGGGCTACGAATGTACGTTTTATTTTTAGTTTAAGAAATTACTTTTTAAGCAAGCAGTTGATTTATGTTATATTCAATGTTGTTTTGTGCTGGCGTGGCTTAATGGAAGGGCTGAAAGCAACCCATTTTGTCAAATATGGGCCGAGCAGTTTTATTTTTAAATAAAAAGTATTTCATTTGCATAAACATTAAAACCATGAAATTAAATTTTACAGTACAATTAGCAAGTATTTTTTTAGTGGTGGCACTTACTAGTTGTGTTTCCATGACTACCATGCAAACGGGAAGAACCAGCGAAAGGGGCGAATTTACAATTGGAGGAGGAGGCGGTGTCATAAGTGCAACAGTCCCATTAAGCCAAGGTAATGAGTTAAAACAAAGTGCACCTTTTTTAGAGGCTGGTGCGCGTTATGGAATCACTGATAAAATAGATGCTGGATTAAAGTTTACACTTATTGGCTCTACAGTTTTGGATGGAAAGTATCAATTTATTGGTGATCACGAATCTAAAATTGCAGGCAGCGTTGGTCTTGCTTTCGGCTATTTGAGTACTACGTTAAACGATTACGAAAATACATTAGTGGACGTAATGATTCCTTTGTATTTTTCATATCACCCTATAGATTGGTTTGCTGTTTATGCAAGTCCAAAGTATGCTTTGAGAAACATTTTTTATAATAGCTCTGTAGCAAGTGATAATGGCATTGCTCAAAGTAATTGGTTTGGAACAACAGGTGGTATTAGAATAGGTAAGAAAGTAGCCTTTTTAGCAGAATACACCAATTTTCAGAATTTGGGTTATAGTGTTCCATTTTCGCAGGTTACATTTGGGTTTACTTATAGTTTTAAATAAACCCAAAAACTTATTGCAACAAAACACTCCTCATACTGATGGAGCCTAAGTCAAAATTATCGTTAAAAAAATGCAGTTCATCATTGGCTTGGCGCAAACCTAGGGTGTACATAAGGGGTAGGTAATGGTCGTTGCTGGGGTGCGCCATTTGTGCTACGTTGCCCAATTTTTGGTATTCTATCAGTGCTGTTGGGTTATTGTTTTCTATTGCTTTTTTTACCAATTGGTCAAACTCCAAAGCCCAATCGTAAGGCTGTGTATTTTCTCCCCATTTTAGCGCACCTAAATTATGTACCACATTGCCACTGGCAATAATTAAAACCCCTTTATGGCGCAGTTTAACCAGTTCTTTGGCTAAATTGTAATGGTAAACTGGGGCTTGGTTATAATCCAAACTCATTTGGAACACTGGAATTTGAGCAGCAGGATACATATTGCGTAATACCGACCAAGCTCCGTGGTCAAGCCCCCATTCAAAGTCTTCGTGCACTTTGGTTGATTGCACCGTACTTATTGCCAGCTTTGCATAATCTACTGCCCCGGGAGCGGGGTATTGCACTTCAAAAAGTTCTTTTGGAAATCCACCAAAATCGTGAATGGTTTTTGGTTTTTCAGCTAAAGTTACGGAAGTACCCTTGGTAAGCCAATGGGCAGAAATGCACAAAATGGCCTTTGGTGTTTCTAATTTCTTTCCTATTTCTTCCCATTTTTTACTGTATTTGTTTTCGGTAATGGCATTCATGGGGTTGCCATGGCCTACAAAAAGAATAGGCATTTTATCGCTATTGGGTTTATTGCCCAGCAATTCATCAAATGCGGTGTGCTGCATAGTTTTGCTTATTAATGGGGTTAATAAAATACTTTTTATGAATGTTTTTCTATCCATACATATTGCTGGTTGCCAAGGTACATACTTTATGCCACTATAAAAGCTTACTCTTCTGTTTTGTTCTTACTTTTCATCAACAAGGTATAAGCATTTTTTACCACAATCATTTTATCTGTTAAATAATCTGTTTGCAGTATCTCACTCTTATTGTTTTCTGTAGCACCTACTTTTATCTCCAACATTTCAAAGGTGTTTTTGCTTTTTTGTACAAATACATATTGTTTGTTTTGGTAGCGCACTATAGCCTCATTGGGCAGCACCAGTGCATGGTTGTTTTTGGTTTCTATTTCGGCATTCATATACATACCGGGCAATAGGGTTTTATCGTAATCATTAAAATGGCAGTGCACCTCTGCACTTCTATCGTTGTTTAAGTTTTGCCCTACCAAAATAATTTCACATGGATGCCTCTCATTGGGCTCGCTGTTGGTATAGGCAAATAGTTTTTGCCCTACTGCTATTTTAGACAAATCCTTTTCAAATATGGTTAAAGCCAAATGGATATCGGATGGGTTGACCAATTCGAACAATACTTCACTCGGTTGCGTGTATTTACCAATGTTTACGTTTACTTTAGATACATAGCCATTGATGGGCGAATAGATATTGATACTTTTTGATATATTATTTTCGTTCAAGTTATCAGGATTGATACCGATTAACTTCAACTTTTCCGATAAAGCTTTTACCATTACTTTATGGGTAATAAAATCAGCTTCGGCTTGCTGAAACACCTTATCGCTGCTGGCTTTGCTTTGGTTTAGCTCTTTTTGTCGGGCATATTCGTTTTGTATATAGTTCAGTTGCGCTTTGTTGGTTAAGTAGTCTTGTTGAAGTTGAATATATTGTTGGTCTTGCATAATGGCAATTACTTCGCCTTTGCTTACATGCATACCGGGTAGTAGTTTACTTTCTTTTAAATAACCACCCAGCGGTACACTTATTGATACCATGTTTTGCGGTGGCACATCTATTTTACCATTTACTTTTAATAGGTTAGAAATG
>JANMIV010000098.1:0-1963 GCA_031375995.1 Bacteroidota bacterium | reverse complement strand
CGAAGTAATTTTTACAAACTTGGCTTGTTGCAAATCAGCAATGGTAGCTGCACCGCAATAACCCATTCCTGCTCGTAAGCCACCTACAAATTGATATACTACTTCTTTTAAAGTCCCTTTAAAAGGAACAATGCCTACAATGCCTTCTGGAACCAATTTTGCAATTTCGTCCTCTGCATCTTGGAAATAGCGGTCTTTACTTCCTTCTTTCATGGCTTCAATGCTTCCCATGCCTCGATACGATTTAAATTTACGTCCTTCGTAAATAATGGTTTCTCCAGGGCTTTCCTCTACCCCTGCAAATAAAGAACCCGACATAATAGAACTAGCGCCTGCAGCAATGGCTTTTACTATATCGCCACTGTATCTAATACCTCCATCGGCTATAATAGGTACTCCGCTGCCTTCAATGGCTTTGGCACTTTCATACACCGCTGTTAATTGCGGTACGCCAATACCTGCAATAATACGTGTAGTACAAATAGAACCTGGACCAACACCCACTTTTACTGCATCAACTCCTGCATCAACCAAAGCTTTAGCGCCACTGCCCGTAGCCACGTTACCTGCAATGATATCAATGCTCGAAAATATTTTTTTAATTCTGCTTACTTCATTTAAAACCCCTCTGGAATGGCCATGTGCTGTATCAATTATTACTACATCAACCCCAGCCTTTACCAATGCATGGATTCTTTCTTCTATATCTGCAGTAACACCAACTGCTGCTCCTGCTAATAACCTTCCGTGTTTGTCTTTGCAAGCAAATGGATGGTCTTTTACCTTTAAAATATCCTTGTAGGTAATTAAGCCTTTCAATACATTATTGCTGTCAACTACTGGTAGTTTTTCAATTTTATATTTTTGTAATATCAATTCTGCTTGCTTTAAGTCTGTTCCTTCTGGAGCAGTAATTAAACGCTCTTTTGTCATTATTTCGCTCACCGACTTGTTCATATCGGTTTCAAAACGCAAATCGCGGTTGGTTAAAATACCTACCAACTTACCGTTATCACTGATTATTGGAATACCACCAATTTTATTTTCGGTCATTAGTTTGTGTGCATCGCGCAGTGTGGCAGAATCATGTAAAGTAACAGGATCTAATATTAAACCACTTTCACTACGTTTTACCTTACGCACTTGGGCTGCTTGCCGCTCAATAGTCATGTTTTTATGCATGATACCAATACCACCCTCTTGCGCCATGGCAATAGCCAACTTGCTTTCCGTAACCGTATCCATGGCTGCGGAAATAATAGGTACTTTAATTTGTATATTTCTTGTAAGCTGTGTAGTGGTATTTACCTCGCGTGGCAGAATTTCTGAATAGGCTGGTAAAACTAAAACATCATCGTAGGTTAAACCTTCGGTATAAAATTTTTCAGAATGATTGAGCATAGCAAATAATGATTGGGTTTATTATTTGCCGTGCAAGTTTAGGGCTAAAGTCTCAATAAAATAAATTTTTTTACTAAAATTATATTATTTATTTATTGTTTGCCAAAGCAAGAGCCATTTTTTGTTTTAACTCCTTGGGATTAAAAGGCTTTAGGATATAATCGTTCATTCCTGCTTTGTAAGCCATATTCCTTAAAACGCTTTCGTTTGCTGCCGTAATGGCAATTATTGGAAGATTTTGATAATAAGTATCTTGCATACTTCTAATTATCTTGGTGCATTCTATTCCGTCCATTTCTGGCATTTGAATATCCATAAGTACAATATCGTAACGAATATTTTTAACTTTCTGCAATGCTTTTATGCCATTATCAGCCACATCAAAAGAGCAATCCCATTTTTTTAAGAACTGCTTCAAAATCATTACATTGATAATGGTATCTTCTACAATTAAAACCCTGCACTGTTCTAAGCCAACATTATTCTCATAAGCTAACTCGGTGCTATCGGCATGCTTATGCGCTGCTACTTCCAATTCCAAATCAAAATAAAATCTACTTCC
>JANMIV010000085.1:0-8528 GCA_031375995.1 Bacteroidota bacterium | reverse complement strand
AGAAAAGCACCCCATACATACATTCCCTGCTTTTGACAGCAACTACGTAGTATGCCTTACCGTAACCAATACCTGTAGCAGCTTTAGTTTCTGCGATACCGTGCGTATAGATTCTGCTCACCTAGGAGGCGGCTTGGCTATTAGAAAAAATATACCTTTCTACGAAAGTGATGGTAAACAATCATCAAACACCAACAAACAAAAGTCAGCTAACAGCTATCAACCAACAACTATCAACCAACAACTAAGCCTAAGCAATTACCCTAATCCGTTTGACAACAATACCATCATAGCTTACGAAATATGGGAAAACTTTGAGCAAGCACAGTTAAAAATTACCAATGTGTTAGGTCAAGCCTTTTTTGTTAAAAAGTTAGATAGACCCATTGATAAAATAGAAATAAATGGGCAGGTATTGCCCAATGGCATTTACTATTATTCTATAGTGCTTGATGGAGCAGTGAAACAAACCAAAAGCATGAGTGTGATTCATTAAGAGGTAATGTGAAGTTCGGAATGCCAAAAATGCGGAGTGAATAAATAAACGGTAAAAAGGTATTTTACTTACTTCGCATTTTTGGCATTTCGAACTATAAGGGCATCCTCTTTATTTTTTCCAAGTTTCAGTGAATTTATAAAGCCTTTAAGCTGGCAATAGTCTCGGTAGGATTATTGCTAGCAAAAACGTAGTTTCCTGCTACCAATACATCCGCACCTGCTTTTAATAGTTTAGGTGCAGTTACATCATTCACCCCACCATCAATTTCTATTAAACAAGCACTGTTTTTTTGTATAATCAGATTTTTTAAATCAACACACTTATTATAGGTGTTTTCAATAAATTTTTGGCCCCCAAATCCCGGATTTACACTCATCATACATACCAAATCGGCATCGGCAATTACATCTTTTAGCAAATCAATGGGAGTATGTGGGTTTATGGCTATACCCGCTTTCATGCCTGCTTCTTTTATGGCATATATGGTTCTGTGCAAGTGTGTACAGGCTTCATAATGCACGGAAAGTATATTGGCTCCCGCATTTTTAAAGTCAGTAATATAGCGTTCGGGCTGCACTATCATTAAATGTACGTCAAGTGTTTTTTTTGCCAATTGCTGCAAAGGTTTCATTACTGGGAAGCCAAAGGAAATATTGGGTACAAACACGCCATCCATTACATCTATATGGAACCAATCTGCTTGGCTATTGTTTATCATTTCAATATCAGTGCCCAATTGGGCAAAATTGGCAGAAAGAACGGAAGGAGCTATTAAATGTGTTGACATACGGCTGCGAATATAAAAGATAAGTTCACAACATGAAAATATTTAGTATAGAAGCTGTTTAGTCGTTTAGAAAGAAAAAGCCAATGCCTACATTAATATTTACTACAGTTTGGTTATAGGAAATGTCTCCTTGTGGGAAAACCACACTGCCGCTCTTATCTGTAACCATAATATTTTCTGGTTTAGCAAAACTCGAGATATAGTCGGCTTCAATCTCTATACACCATTTGTTTTTAATTGGTAAGTAAATGCCAGCACCAAGTCCAATAATTGCGCCTAAACTAGAGGTGGCTTGTGGGAACATTAATGTTTGTTTGTTATTACTAATTTCAATCTCAGCCGTTTTGGAAATACCTAAGCCACCAAAACCCTTTATAAAAAGGGGTGCTTCCTTACCTTTAAATAATAAGCTAGCTATTAACCCTTGCGTACTTGATTTTTTAGGAAAAGTAGCACTATTGGTCGTATATATGTTATTGGAAGCCGACCTCAAGTTGCCATCTTCAAGGCCATTGGTATAATAAAGGTAATTTAAGCCTACGCAAAAGTTGTTTACTATTCTGTATTCTGCATATATTTTATAGTTTTGACCAGTTGTAGCATATCCATTATCAACATAAAGATTAAAGCCACTTGCAAAATTGCCCATTGGCATGGCAAATCCAGTTTGAATGCCAACTTGTAATTTAGGGGCTTGCCCATACATTTTGATAGTAGTAAGGATTAAAAGTAGGAGTAATATTTGTGATTTTTTCATAATTCGGGCAAATTATATTAATATCAGTTAAAACAAAACAGGAGTTATTGTATTGCCCTAAATATTATCCACACAGCTAAAAAACTCCACTCACTTATTATTCTATAACTTGTATAAGCTATGCGGGTATAGAAAATACTGTGAAGTGCAATACAGGCAGTAAATCCAGCCATTAAGCCCCATGCAAACGGTGCGGTATAAAGTGTAAAAAGTGCCAAAGGATACAAAATAGCTAAAAACATTTTAGTGGATTGTAAGCCAATAATATTAGCGGTATTTTGCTGCTTGTGTATTGTATCAGCTTTGGCTTCAACCATGGCTATTTGCAGTAAATTAATAAGGGCAATTAAAAAAACAATGATTCCAAAATAAGCAATAAATAGTAAACTAGCACTTTCTGATAGGTTTGAATAAATGGGTAAAAAACAGATGCCCAACGTATAAATAAGAGCGGCAAAAAGCTCTTTGGTAAACCATTTAACCTTAAAATAGGTACATAAAAAGTAGAAAAGGCAGGGTAAAACAACCATTGTTGCATAGCTTATTTGACTAAAACTAAAGAATACAATCAATATAATTCCATTTATAAGAGCCAGCAAACTAGCAAACAGAACAAATATTTTTCTGTTTTGGTGAATAAAAGCATGTCTTGGGCTTATGATGTGCCCATTTTCTTTGGTATCAAGCCAGTGATCTAAGAAATAAATAATCCATACGGTACTGGGCAGTATAAATAGCCAAGCTAGAGGCGGTTTTATGGCTATGTGCTGCCATAAACACAAGGCTAAACCCGCTACTCCCAAGCATACATCAATACTGCTCCAATGTAAAATATAAATAATATTTCTAAGCTTGCTCTGCATCAGTTATTATTGCATCAATGTTACGGTATATATTTTTAATTTTATTAGGTAGCCTAGGCTTTAGTAAAAGCGCCTACGCTCAGTATGATGACGAGGTACAGGCATATAAAGAACCCTTGGGTAAAAACAATTGGTTTATAGAGTTAGGCGGGGCTGCCTTGCTGTGGAGTGCCAATTATGAAAAGTATTTATCGCAGAACAGAGCCAAATCTGTTACTTGGACAGGTAGAATAGGCTTAGGCTTTAACCCGTTGGAGCTTCGCTTGTTAAACAGTGTTTATTTAGATAGAAATTCAATAGCCATGCCCTTTACGAGTTCTTTGGTTTTAGGGAAAGGGAAAGAGAAGCTAGAAATAGGGGTAGGTTATACCTTGGCCACCAAAAATTTTTTAGAAAGAGAAACATTTCCCACATTGGTAGCGGGTTTTAGAGTGGTAGATACCAATGGAACCCTTCTTAGAATTGCTTATACTCCACATTATAGAAATAGTGTGTTTATCAATTGGTTTGGTGTAAGTTTAGGACGCAATTTTTAGTTTATTATTCCTTTTTCTTTTATACTTTTGCACCCCTATGCAAAAAACAGTTGCGTTTTATACTTTAGGCTGCAAACTAAACTTTTCAGAAACCAGCACCATTGGTCGCCAATTGAGCGATGCAGGTATGCAAAAAGTACCTTTTGAGGCTGGTGCTGACGTATATGTAGTAAATACCTGTTCCGTTACAGACAATGCGGATAAAAAATGCAAGAAAATTGTGAAAGAGGCCTTGCGCCATAATCCCAATGCATTTGTGGCCATAGTAGGTTGTTTTGCCCAATTAAAACCTGCTGAAATAGCCAAAATACCTGGCGTAGATGTAGTTTTGGGAGCGGCTGAAAAATTTAATATTAGCAATTACCTGAATGATACAAGGAAAAAAGAAGTAGTAGAAATAAAAGAGGGTAAGATAAAAGAAGTATTAGATTACCATGCCAGCTATTCCATTGGCGACAGAACACGTTCATTTTTAAAAGTGCAGGATGGCTGTGATTATTTTTGTTCCTTTTGCACCATTCCTTTGGCTAGAGGTAAGAGCAGAAGCGATACCATAGCCAACGTAATTAGACAGGTAGAAGAAATAGTAGCTACTGGTATTAAAGAAATAGTATTAACAGGGGTAAATACAGGAGATTTTGGACAAGGAACGGCAGAGAACTTTTTGCAGTTATTACAAGCCATTGAAAAGGTAGCTGGTCTGGAGCGCTTGCGTATTTCATCTATAGAACCCAATTTACTCACCGATGAAATCATTGAATTAGTGGCTCAATCAAAAGTAATAGTGCCTCATTTTCATATTCCATTGCAAAGCGGAAGCGATAAAATTTTGCAGTCAATGCGCAGAAGGTATTTAACCGACTTATATACCTCACGCGTAACAAAAATAAAAAACCTGATGCCACATTGTTGCATTGGGGTTGATGTAATAGTAGGTTATCCGGGTGAGGAGCACGAAGATTTTTTAGAAACATACCAGTATTTGAATGAGCTAAATATTTCCTACTTGCATGTATTTACTTATAGCGAGCGTGTAAATACTACGGCCTATAAACTGCCAGGAAAAGTACCCAATAGTCAAAGAGCTGATAGGAGTAAAATGCTCCATATATTATCAGATAAAAAACGTTTGGCTTTTTATAATGAGCATATAGGTAAAACGTATAAAGTACTTTGGGAAGCGGAGAATGATAGCAATACCATCTATGGTTTTACCGATAATTACATTAAGGTAAAAACTACCTACGACCCTATATTGGTAAACGAAATAACAGATGTAAGCATTGGCGCAATAGATGCTGACGGAATAGCTACCTGTAAATTGTTACAAATGGTATTTGCCTAAAGTAAATAGGTAACTAAATCCAAATTTTTTGTTCTTTTAAATTTTCTGGCAAGTATGTTAAGTACTGCACCATGCGTGGCGTTTTACCGTGGTTGGGCGAGGCACAATGTGGCAATGCTTGATGCCAAATAATAAAATCGCCCGCATTACCTGTTACAGAAATGGGATTTAAATGTTGTGTAGCATAGGCACGTATATCTGTATTTTCTGGTAAACTGCTTATCCAATCGCCTATTTGATGGTGAAAGCCAGGTACGCACTGAAAAGGGCCACCATCGGCTGTTACATCATTTAAATACAGCAAGCCTTGCAGCTTAAAAGGTACAGGTAAAGCTAAGCTAACATCCCAATGCAATTTGCTACCCAAAAAAGTATAATTAGCTGTTTCTGGAGGATTGAAACTTACCTTATCAACTGTTTTGTAAATAGCTTTACTTTTGTATAGTTCTTCATATACTTTACGAATAAGTGCAATATTTCGAATACTTTTTAAAGCTTCATGTTGCGAGAATGCGAGCATAAGTCCCTTTTTATCAGGATGAAACTTATACCAACTGTTTTCATCATCTGGTGTAGCATCTAAAAAATCCCACATCGCATTTTTTACAGCAGTACACTGTGCTTGGCTTGCGGCCTGTTTTATAACAAAGTAGCCGTTTTCTTCCCAAAACAATAAATCATCTGCACTTAGTATAGTAGTTTCATCATTGGTATCAATTGGAGTTAAGGAATGCAGATTTTCAAGCCATATAAGAAATTCTTCAAAAGAGGGTTTGCTATTATACAAATAGTGTAACGTTTCCTCCATACCAATATTTAAATAGAATAGTGCTTTAGTGGCATCTTGCCAGTTAAAATCGCTTTGCTTTTTTAGTGGAGTTACGGTTCTTGTCCATAAACCATTTAAAGCAGTGTATTGCTGTTTAGAAAGTATTTCTTGCAAGGGCATCATTTCAATGCAAAGTAAATTACTAGTAGCAATAACATAAAGTCAAATTGTTGTAAAATGAGGCTTTGAGAAAAAATGTAGGGTTTTCCCTACAAAAATGTAGTTTTTTTTCTAAAAATAAAGGGTTTTCCCTATTGTATTTATGTTCCTTTTCATTCTAACTTCGTCAATTATTACTTTTTAGCACATAAGCGCTACACAAATTTTAATTTTATAATTGATGAAATTCTCTATTTATAGTCTATTAAGCTTTTTAAATATGCATTTAAGTATGTTGCAAATAGTGAGCATTGCCATCTTCTTATGCAAAAGAAATCTTTTTTCAACAGGCAAGGCCATTCGGCTTTTGTTTGCACAAAAATTCATTCTTAATTCAAACCTAAGTGTAGCTAAAATAGTTTAGGGAAGCAACAAAAAAAATGGCTATTTATATTCTAGGAACTGGTTTATCTCATAATGGGTCGTCAGTAATTTTAAAAGATGGTAATGTTTTGTTTGCCATAGAAAAGGAGCGTTTAACTGGCATAAAACATGATGGTGGCAACGATTATGCTACGGTAGATTATTGTTTGAAAGCAGCAGGTATTACTATTAACGAATTGGATTTGGTGGTACAATGTGCCAATTTTGAAAAAGAGGAAATTGGGCTCACTAATTACCAGGGAAAACGAATTTTTCCTGCTGATTATAAGGTGCCTGTTATTAGCATATCTCATCATTTAGCCCATGCTTACAGCACCATTGGCAGTTCTCCCTTTAGAGAGGCTCATGCTTTTGTATTAGATGGTTGTGGCAGTCCATACCATCAATGTATTGATGTGGCCAGTAAGGAAAACCTTGCAGCAATTGAAATGTTAGATAATGGCCATAAAATGTATTGTGAAAAGGATAGTTTTTATGAGTATAAAAACAATAAAGTACAAGCACTTACCAAAGATTTTTCAGTATTAGATTTAACAAGGCACAATTACCACCTAAGGCCTAGTACTACAACCCATTCCATAGGCGGCTTTTATGGTGCAGTAAGCAATTATTGTTTTGGAGGTATGGACGATGCTGGTAAACTAATGGGTTTAGCACCATACGGTAAAGCCAATGCTATAAAACTAAAGCCTTTTATACTTAAAAATGGTAGGGCTTTTATTGATGAAAACGTATTAAGAGAATTCACCAATCCGGCAAAGAGTTTTGAGCAATTAAAAAGTAATTTTTCATACTATGCCAATATAGCCAGTTGGGCGCAAAAGCAAGTGGAAGAAGCTGTTCTCTACACCCTTTATAATAGACTAAAAAAGCAATCGGTAGAAAATTTGTGCTATGCGGGCGGAGTAGCGCTAAATGCCTTAACCAATGTCCGTATTAAGCGGGAACTAGATATAAAAAACTTGTACATAGAGCCTGCTTCGGCTGATAATGGTTTGGCATTGGGCTGTGCCTATTATGGTTGGTTAGAAGTATTGAAGAAGAAGAAAAAAATGTATCCCATTCATACCTTTTTTGGATTCCATTACCCTAAGAAAACAATTGAAAATATATTGGAAGCGCATAAGCCAAAAATAAAATTTAAGGAGCACTTAAATATAACAGAAATTGCTGCTGATTTGTTAAATAAAAATAAGCTAATAGCATGGTTTCAAAATGCCTCAGAGTTTGGGCCAAGAGCCTTAGGAAATAGCAGTATATTGGCCAGCCCACTGAACAAGGGAGTAAAAGATTTTATAAATAAAGAAATAAAGAAAAGAGAAGATTTTAGACCTTTTGCGCCTGCTATTTTGGCGGAGGACATAAGCGAATACTATAAATACAATGAACTTTCGCCATATATGCTATTGGTGAATACCATAAAGCCAGTGTATAAAGAGTTATTGGCAGATGTGGTGCATGAGAACAAAACTTCGCGGGTACAAACGGTTGCTAAGGAAGATTTACCCTTATTGCATAAGCTTTTGTCGGAATTTAAAAAACTAAGCGGGCACGGTATTCTACTCAATACATCCTTTAATAAAAGAGGGACACCAATAGTGGAAACACCTTCACAAGCCATTGCTTTTTTTTTAGAAAGTAAACTGGATTATTTAATCATAAACAATACTATTGTAGAAAGAAATGGAAACGACTAAAGAAACATTAATAAACACGATTATTCAATTTTTGAACAAAGTGGGTATTCCAACACAATTTAATGCGATTCATGAAGCTACTTTTTTGCCAGGCATTTTAATTGATAAAGGAACCATTACAATTGATGAAAACAAATTATTATATCCAGGCGATTTACTGCACGAAGCGGGTCATATAGCCGTAATGACAAAAGCGGAAAGGCTGCAAGCCATTGGCAACGTTGGAGAAACTAAGAATCAAGCTGATGCTGGAGGAGAAGAATTAGCTGCCATTGCATGGAGTTACGCAGCATTGGTACATTTAGCATTACCGCCAGAAGTGGTGTTTCATCCGCAGGGTTATAAGGGAGCCTCCAATTGGTATATAGAACAATATACCAGTGGAACATATATTGCACTCCCTTTATTGCAATGGTTTGGTTTATGTTACGATGAAAAGCAAGCATTGGTGAATGCGCAAAAGCCCTATCCTTATATGATAAAATGGTTAAGAGACTAAACTAAAAAAAATGGAAATAAACGCAAGTTACTTACACCTCTCACAGCTACTAAGTGGAGAACAATTGCAGCAGATAAATGAGTTGAGCAAACAAGCCGCATACCTTGATGGTAAAAGCACCGCCTCTAGTGCTGCTAAACTTGTAAAACACAATTTACAAATGGATGCACAAA
>JANMIV010000023.1:0-3841 GCA_031375995.1 Bacteroidota bacterium | reverse complement strand
AGTAATAGTTGTAGTATTATTTTCTTTTTTACATGCAAAAAACGAAAGTATTAACAGAGCAAAAATTGTTTTTTGTATCATGTTTTTTTTATAATTATTGTTTCGATTTGGCTTAATATTTTGTGCTTATATGTAATTGTTTTTTAAAATTTCCGAGCGTAAATGTTGTTGCTAGTTAAAATGTAAAGCGTATTATCAATAACCCAATGGCAGAGTATGTCTTCATGGTTTTCAAATGGCATTGATATGACTTTTGAGGATTTACTTTCAATATTTAGCAGCGTAAGTTCTTTAATTATTATATTGTCGTCAGTATCTTTATACCTCATTAACAACATATACTTTTCATCAAAAAAGGGAAGTATTTTACTTATTAATTGATATTCGTAAACTGATTCAAAGTTAAAAAAATCGTTAGTTTTAAAAATGCTATTTCCCTTGAAATTATAAAAATAAGCATAGTTATTAAAAGTACCTATAAAGGTATAATCTTTTGAAATACTTTGATTGGTTTGCACCTGCAGTGACTCGGTATTTACAGTAGCAAATTCATTATCAGAATAATTCCAAAACACTATGTTATTCCCAAGCCTAAATGTTGTATTGAAATATGCATTTGCAACAAAGGAAAGTACGGTATCTATTTTTTGAGAGTATTTGTAAAAGTTTAACTTGTAATTATATTTTGTGGGTAAATCATAAATATAGTAGGCAAAATAATCGTGTCCATAACCAAGGAACGTGTACTTACCATTTTGATTTGTATCCTTTATAAAATAGCTAAGTGTGTAAATTCGTGACTTCAATTCCTGTGCATAAACATAATTCATCATAACTAACCGAATTCCATTTCCAGGGGCTGAGTCTGCACCAGTTATATAGTAAAAAGCACTTTTATTGTTAGGTAAATCAGGATCAGTTCGAAACTTGGTATTTATATTACCTAAACTTGAAAAAAAAGTTGGAGAAGTTTTTATATTGAAATTAGAATCAATAAAATAAACCCTAGAATTACTTAACAATGCCATGCTTTTGTTCTGTTGGTATGAAACATCAGTTATATTCTCCCCAATAAAATTTGTAACTTTGTTCATCTTTGTCCATTTGTTATAATAAACTGTTGAATCAGTTGTTTGATTCGAAACCTTGTTTTCTTCCTTCTTACAAGCAAAAATGCTTATTATTAACAAAGCAAAAATTATTTTTTTCATCCGCAATTATACTCAATATAATACAAAATTAATCAATATTTTTATAGCCAATTTTATTAATATCACATGTGGTAAAGCTATTGGTTTAAAAAGAATGAGTTGGCTTAAATTAAACACAATTTATAAAAAGCACACCAAAACTCCTTTAGCAAGAAACGGATTGCCGTTCAAAGGAAATCCGTTAGTAAACTGACACGTGCTGTATGACGTTAACTAGATAATTATTACCTATTACAGGCAGTCATTTCGAAGAAATCCCCTTTCCTTCGCAACCAAGAGTGCCATTGGCTTAAACACCGTTTATAAAAAGTACTCCAAAACTCCATTAGCAAGAAACTTGGTTGCCCCTCAAAGGAGATTCGTTAGTAAACGGACACGTACTGTATGACGTAAAGGAACAATTATCACCTATTACAAGCAGTCATTTCGAAGAAATCTCCTTGCCTTCGCAACCATGATGGGTATTAGATTAAACTCCATTTACAAAAAAGTATCAGAAAAATCCTTTCGCAAGAAATGGCTTGCCGCTCAAAGGGATTCGCTACATGACAATAGTACAATTATTAAATCCATCGGTGGGAAACACTTGTTATTAACAAGCATACAACTCTTTAATCAAGTATAGTTTAAAGCACTAAAACTGATAACCAAAACCAAAACTAGCGTTAATAAATAATTCTCCACCTCTTCCCATTCCTGGAGAGAAATATGGCACATTGGAAACATCAAAGCTACTAATGTTAAGTTGCTTATAAATGGGGTTATCTTGAGAAATAAATTTACTACCCATAGCTCCTTCTAAATTTATAAATGCCTTTTTATGTACTTTAATTATAAAGCCTAAAGCCAACTCCATTCCAACGTTAAAATCTCCCCTGCTGTAACTTTCTCTGTATGTTCCCCATATTTTATCTTCAAATACGGCATCAATTGATTGATTTGAATAGGAAAACACCGCATTGGGACCAATGTAAATTGCCACTCCAGAAAACTTTTGATAAAGCGCTGCGCCCACTTTGGCAAAGCCTCCATTTACCGAATAAACGCCATTGGTAATACTATGGTCATTTTTATAACTAACAAATCCTAAAGCAGTAGTAAGACCTATGCCAGAGTTGTTATTTTTTAAATTAAAATACTTGGCCTCAAAACCAGGTGACCATTCAAAAACTCTATAATTAAGCGATAATAAACGGGCTCCAACAGAATCATAAACAATTGCTTTTTTGTTTTGAGCAAACATGATTGAAGCACTTAAAATGAACGCAAAAAACAATCCACTTTTTTTCATACTAATTGCGTTTTAAAGTGTAAATAAACCCTGATTCAACATTTCCATTTGTCATGGAAAAAGTCAATGCATTTACTTTCCGTTCCATTCTGCCACTTGATCCGTAACAACCACCCTCATACCTAACCGCCCCCCAGTTATACTTAAAAGTCAATGTATCAATACCATTGACATGATTTATTTTAAACTGAGTTATATTGGCTTTATTATTTAAAGTTAATTCGCCAGAAGTATCTGAATTTACCTGCTGTACGTGTTCAGCTCCAAGCCATTCTATACTATTTATTCTCACGTTTCTATACACATTATTGCCATCTTTTGATTGTACTACCAATTTAAATCCAGCCCCAAAAGGACTAATATCACTGGTGTCTTTGCAGCAAGACTGAATAATACATAGTAGGCTGAATGCAATACCTATTTTATGTTTCATTTCAAAAATCAATTATTACTTCAAATATAAAAACAGCAATCAATTAAACAAAGTCAATTTAATTGATTGCTTCTATAATTTTCTTTCGCAATTCATCTATATTCAACTTTTTAGTGGCTGAAATAAATATTACTTGCCCATTCTCTTTAGCCATCCAGGTATTTTTCAATCTTTCTATATAACTTAATTGTTCGGTATCTTCGCCAAATGGATCATCAGGTTGCAAAGGCTCTTTTAATTGGTCTATTTTATTAAAAACCAACAATTGTTTTTTATTGCTTGCACCAATTTCCAATAAAGTGCTATTCACTAAATCCAATTGGTCTTCAAAATTTTCATGGCTAATATCTACTACGTGAAGTAATAAATCGGCTTCGCGTACTTCATCTAAGGTAGATTTAAAACTTTCTACCAATTGATGGGGAAGTTTGCGAATAAAACCTACCGTATCACTCAATAAAAAAGGAACATTATCAAATACTACTTTACGCACGGTGCTGTCAAGCGTGGCGAATAGCTTATTTTCTACCAGTACTTCACTTTTACTTAATAAGTTCATAATGGTTGACTTGCCCACATTGGTATAACCAACCAAAGCCACCCTTTTTTTTTCATCTCTATTTTGTCTGCGGGTTACTGATTGCTTATCAATTTGTTTTAACTTTTCTTTCAGTTTGCTTATTTCATCGCGCAATAAACGTCTATCAGTCTCAATTTCCGTTTCCCCAGGCCCACGCATACCAATACCCCCCTTCTGTTTGGTTAAATGTGTCCACATGCGGGTAAGGCGAGGCAATAAATATTGGGCTTGGGCAAGTTCTACCTGATACTTAGCTTGTGCAGTGCTGGCTCTATTGGCAAAAATATCCAATATCAAATTGCTCCTATCCAATATTTTTATTTTCA
>JANMIV010000249.1:0-7480 GCA_031375995.1 Bacteroidota bacterium | reverse complement strand
ATTCTTTGGGAGTAAGCGCACCAACCGCCAATCGCTATTTTGAGTTTTTAGAAGGCGCTTTTTTGGTGCACAGGTTGCAAGCTTTTACTGGCAATACCAATAAACGCATGGTGAAAGCACCAAAAGTGTATGTAAAAGACAGTGGTTTGGTACATTATATCAATCGGATTAATGACAATGATACCTTACAAAGCCACCCAATTATTGGAGCATCGTGGGAAGGGTATGTAATACAACAAATTTATGCCCATAAATCAGACGATTTAGAAATGTATTTTTATAGAACCCAAAATGGCGCAGAAGTAGATGTGGTCTTGGCTAGAGCCAAACAGCCAGTGGCTTGTGTGGAAATAAAACTATCCAATGCACCAACCGTGAGCCGTGGTTTTTACAACTGTATTGATGATTTGGGTACTAGCAAAAACTATGTAATAACTCCTAGCAGCGATACCTATCCAATAAAAAATGTTTGGGTATGTAATGTAGAAGATTTTTTAAAGAAGTATTTGGGGGAAGTATAAAATGGATGTTTAATAGCTCAATATACATAAAATGAATGCTTACCCTTATTTTAGCACTTAAATAGCAAACCGTTTACACATGATAAAACCTACCAACCTGCAAAAAGGCGACACCGTATATTTACTCAGTATTTCACGAAAGGGAAGTATTGATATGGCGTTTGTGGAACAACAATTTAAAATTTGGGGTTTGCATACCATTATAGGGACAACAATTACTAGCGAAGGATTTTGCCAATTTGCGGGCACAAAGGAGGAGCGTTTAATGGAATTTCAAGCAGCATTGGACAATCCTACCATTAAAGCCATATTTTTTGGTAGAGGTGGATATGGAACCGTTCAAATTATTGACCAGATAGATTTTTCTGCATTTGTGAAGCATCCTAAATGGTTGATTGGTTATAGCGATATAACCTACTTACACTCACATATACATCAGAATTTTGGTATTGAAACTATTCATAGTACTATGCTATCAGGCTTTAATAGCACAAACCAATATGATGTTGAAAGTATAAAGCCAATTTTATTTGCAGGCGAGCAAAATTTATATTTTAAAGATACAGAAAATCATAAAATAGCCACTATAACGGGCGAAATAGTAGGAGGAAATTTATCTATATTACATACCAATATTGGTACACCTTCTGATTTAGATACAACAGGGAAAATATTGCTGCTCGAAGATGTTTTTGAGAATCTGATGAGCATTGAACGTATGCTTTATGCCCTAAAGAGATCGGGTAAACTAGATAATATAAAAGGTTTATTGCTTGGAGACTTTAGCATTCCAATAAAAGACAATGAAAAAAGCAATTCTATGGTAGCTGCCTACCCCAACCCAACAGCAGAAAACATTGATAAAGCATTTAGAATAATGGTATTAGACTTATTGAAAGAATACCATTATCCTATTTGCTTTGGGCTTCCCATTGGGCATGAAACTGGAAGAAATGTGGCTATTAACTTAGGAGCTAAAGCCACTATTTCTTTAACAAGTAATGAGGTGCAAGTACTCTACAGTTAGTACTTTCTATTTGTCTGGCAAACCAATCAAAGGTGTTTTTCCATCGCTAATAATTATTTTGGCATTATTAGAACCCGATATAGCTTTAAACGCCTCAATTTGTTTGGCACGTAAAATTTGTGGAGTTAAACTTTTATCCAACAATTCATTTGCTTTAAATTGAGCCTCAGCCTCAATAGTAACTGCATTTGCTCTACCTTGTGCTTCTATTTCTAAAATGCGTTTTTGACCTTCCGCTGCAATTATTCTGCTTTGTTTATCACCCTCCGCTTGCAATATTTTACGTTCTGCTTCTCGTTTCTCCCTTTCTTTTAAAAACTCCATACGCTGGGCTTCTTGCTCCGACTGCATTTTTTCCTCTATAGTACGCGCTAAACCAGCAGGTAAGCTAATGCTTTTCATTAGCACAGATTCTATAATAAAGCCCTTGGCTTCGGTAACCTCCATCATTCTGTCTCTAATTTCTTTTTCAATCAAGCTGCGCTTATTGCTGTGCATATCCTTCGCTTCAAATCGAGCGCAAATATCTGCGGCAGCAGAACGGAAAATGGGTAATATGACTACTTCTTGAAAATCAAGACCTGTATTGCGTAATATATTGGGTAGTTCACTCGTTTTTATTCTGTACAAAATAGAAATCTCAGATTGAATGGTTAAACCTTCTTTACTGGGTAAATTGGCATTTATTGCCAAATTAACCGTTCTAACGGGCACCCTTATAATGCGAGAAAGAAAGGGATTTAACAATACCGCACCAGGCTGGTAAACTTTGCCATTGATTCTTCCCAATGTACGCTTTACACCTACTTCGTCTTGTAATACAGTAACACAAGAACTTAAAATAATAGCTAGACAGCTTAAAATAATTAGTTTAGTTTTCATATTTATATGGTTTAAATAGTCTTAACAACTTATTTGCTTAAATTGATTTCATTTTAAGGCATTTTTTTGTTTTTTTTACATAAAAGGTGTTTTTTAAAACTAAAGAAGTGTTTATTTGTTTTAAAATTTATGAATATAAATAAGATTCTATATTACTCATTCTTCATTTCACTATGCTCCATTGTTTTTGCTTGCGATAAACATGACCATAATGATAACCATGGAGCAGTCAATATTACCAAAATTGCTCCTTCAGATAATCAAGTATTTGCAGAAACGGATACCATTTGGTTAAGAATAAACTTAAAAAACAGTGATGGTGATGTTCATAATTATAAGATTGAAGTAAAAAATACAAGAACAAATGCAATTGTTTACAATTACCAAGGTCATTCGCATAACAGTGAAGTAACAACAGCTTTGTGGTTTATTCAAAGTGTAGATTCAACCAGTTTAATGGAATTAAACATTGCTACTTATGATCATGATGGTAAAATAGGAAGTCAGACCAAACATAATTTTACCATTCAAAATACCACAAATGCAACGGATGCAAACGTAAGTTTAGTGAGTCCAACCATCAATGCGAACCTGAAAAACGGTAGTAGCAACCCGCTGAAAATAAATGTTTCACATCCCCTCGGGCTAAAGAACATTGGTTACACCATTAAAAACGAAACCAATAAGCAAATTTTGCAAGAGAAGATATATAGCAATATTCCTAATCTGAAAAGTTTCAGTATTGATAGCTTATTTAATATCAATGTAACAGACCATACTGACATTTCCATCAACTTAAATGCTACTGATAGCACCAATCACGTTACGGTTAGATCTTGGTCATTTCATATAAATCCGTAAAATATTTTTTTATTGGAGTTCTCCTACCTATTGACTTTTCCCTCTTCAAAATGTTGCCAATAAAACTTTCCATAACTGCAAAATATTTCGGTGTGCGCTTTAATGGTTTTTAGGGCTACCAAGCATACTTGATTTTTATGGTTTAATGCAATGCTTGCATTGTTTTTGTATGTATATGGGGCAATACCATTGGCATCATTGGCATACTTAGCAAAACAGGGTGTATATTGTGAGTCCAATATAACTCCATTGGGCAAATTGATAAAATAGGCATCATTTTTCAGTTGTGCCCTTAAAGCGGCTTCTGTTTTTTGTAATTTCTCACCTTGGTATATGGCTACTATTTCGTTTTTGTAAATAGCAATGGAACTAAACAAGCCTAAGCCAGCATTTACTATTCCCGATGTTTTGGTGTATAAATAATCACTTTCCTTAGAGGAGATTGCCTCTGGAAAAGTATTGGCGTAAGCAGGCATATAGGAGCGTGTATTTATTGAAAGGGTTGAGATGAAAGAAAAACTATTTAATACCTGGCTTTTTGCCCTATTTTTTCCCAATAGTCTATAATTGGTTGGTAAGGACCATACTTGTGTTGTTGTGCTGTAAAACCATCCGCATAAGGGCCTTTTCCATAGTCAATGGCTTTCTCCTCAGGGAAAGGATAGTCAAAAGTGCTAGGATTGGGTCTGCTATGTATGTCGTCATTGTTTACGAAAGCGGCTATGTCCAGTGCTTCTTCATCTGTTAAAACAGGTTTATCCCATTTGGCTAAGTCATGAGGCATATTGGCTTTAAGCCATTGGGCTTGTTTTATAATGCGGTGCATACTGGAGCCAGGTTGGTAACCATACTTGCCCCAAAGAGGTGGATAGGTATAGGTGGTATTTTCTGCATTCATCACGCCTTCCCCATTTTCGCTATGGCACCTTTGGCAATGTTTGGCATATAATACTTTTCCTATTTCAGGGTCTGCTGCCCTATTGGGAAATGTAATTTTCAAATTGCTTTCGCCTAAAAAAAGCTTTTTACCACTTTGCTCATTTATCCATTTTAGGTAAGATAAAAAAGCAATCATTTCTTTGCTGTCTAACGGTAAAGCCTTGCCGCTATGAGGTCTCATTACACAATTGTTTACCCGCTCGGCAAGGGAAAGCACCCTACCTTCTCTGGCTCGGTATTGCGGATAGTTTTCATGCGAACGTATTAAATTAAACGAAAATGGTTTGGTGCCTGCATCTTGGTGGCAATTGGTACAATTCATCTTATTGCCTAAGTATTGGGCATTTTTTCCTTCAGGCCCTATTAAATAAGCGGTATTCAGCATTAAGTCTCTGCCATATTTTACCATGTCGCCAAACTTATTATTGGGTATTTTACTCGTATCAGGAATACAAATGTTTGCTTGTTCTTTCTCCTTGTCTGCGGTGTGCATTTTTTTATTGGTATATAGCCAATACACCAATATGCAAGAGAGTGCAAGTAATATAAATACTAATATATTTCTTTTCATAAAGTACATGCAAGTATAGTTGTTTTTGCCAGCAGTTGCTATGGATAAGGCTATTTTATACTCGACTTTTTTGAGTATAAACAACAAAGGCTACCCTGATTAGGATAGCCTCTTTGTTTATATCAAAGCTGAGAATTAATCTCTTCTACGTCTTCTTTCTCCGTCACCAGTTCTTGGTGGTCTATCAGATCCACCTGAGCGAAAAGGAGGACGACTACCTCCATCTCTACTTCCACTATCTCTATCGCGGCTTCCACTATCTCTGCTTCCGCTGCGTGTGCCATATCCGCCAGTGCTTCCTTCACTACTGCTTCTTCTATTGCCTCCGCTATAGCTTCTGCTTCTTCCACCTTCTCTATCTCCACCACTGCTGCGTCTTTCCCCATCTCCTCTTCTTTCTCCATCACCACCACGTCCGTATCCGCCACCGCTTCTTCCAGCGTTGCGTGAGCGTCCGCCACCACCGCTTGGTCTTTCGCCACTTAGTTCAGCTCGCACTGGACGGTCTTCGTAAGTGCTTCCGTTTAGGGCAGCAATAATTTTGGTAGCATGCTCTGTATTGGCATCTACAAAACTAAATACTCCACTTACGTCAACATGTAGTTCTTTCCAATCTAAACCACTCATTTGAGCTACCCAATCTTTAAAGCTGCGTATATCAAAACCATCTTTTTTGCCTAAACTCACAAAAATACGTTGGTTTCTATCGCGCCCGCCTCCTTCGCTTGAAGCACCATCGCGTTGCGAACGACCTTCTACGTTTAAGTCAGGGGCATTTAAATATTCAGCACTAAATCTGCGTAACTCAAGCGAAAGGAACTTTTGTATAAGTTCTTCCGCAGGAATAGCCATCAAAGGACCTAAGCCCGCCATTACTTTTTCATCAAAAATACTGGTTTCAATTTCGGTATTGATAATGGTATCTGTAAAGGCTAATAATTTCTTATCGCGCACTTCTTCAGCACTAGGAATTAATATTTTTTCGAATTTTACATTAGAAAGGCGTTCAATATCTCTTAAGCGACCGTTTTCACGCATGTTCAATAAGGTAAATGAAACACCCAATTTACCCGCTCTTCCTGTTCTACCACTTCTGTGCGTGTAGTTTTCAATATCATCTGGTAAATGGAAATGTATTACATGTGTTAAGCCTGTTACATCAATACCACGTGCAGCTACGTCTGTTGCCAATAGTATTTTAATGGCATGATGACGGAAACGGTTCATTACTTTTTCGCGCTGTCCTTGGCTTAAGTCGCCATGCAAACAATCTGCATTGTAACCGTCTTTTATTAGCTTATCGCTAATATCTTGTGTTTCGTGTTTAGTAGTACAAAATATAATAGCATATAAATTGTCGCTGTTAAAATCCAAATAACGTTTTAGGGCAGCATATTTATCACGTGCATGAACCGCAGCATATTGATGTGTAATATTTACATTGCCTGAATTTGATTTACCTACGGTAATCTCAAATGGGTTTTTCATGTATTTATTAGCAATATTTCTAATGCTTTTAGGCATGGTAGCACTAAATAGACACACCCGTTTTTCAACTGGGGTTTCTGCTAAAATGTATTCTACATCTTCTTCAAAACCCATGTTTAACATTTCGTCAGCCTCATCCAATACCACAAAATTGACGGTAGAGATGTTAATGGCTTTTCTGCTCATTAAATCCATTAAGCGACCTGGAGTGGCTACAATAATATTAGCTCCACGCTTAATATCGCTTATTTGACGCTCAATACTGCTTCCACCATAAACGGCCACTATATTAATGCCTGGCTTGTTTTTGCTGTAATTACCTAAGTCTTTGCTTATTTGCATGCAAAGCTCTCTGGTAGGACAAATAATTAATGCTTGTGTTTTTTTGTTGTTGACTTCAACTAATTGAATAATAGGCAATCCAAAGGCAGCGGTTTTTCCTGTTCCGGTTTGGGCCAATCCTAAAATATCTTGCCCTGTCTCTAAGAATACTGGAATAGACTGTTCCTGTATGGGCGTTGGGGTCTCAAACCCCATCTCTTGAATCGCATTCAAGATGGACGTTTCTACGCCCAAATCACTAAAATTTTTCAAAGTACTTTATTAAAAATAAGCTGCAAATATAGGCAAATATTCGACAAATACTTTTTAATGAGATAAATAAGCTATTTGGAAAATCCAGTATTTGGTTTATTTACATGTATTTATGTATTTTTTTGCCCAGGTACTTTTGCATTTGTACTTGTATTGGCAATGTGCTATAAAGTAAAAAGGTAAGCTTACAATTTGGTAAGCTTACCTTTTTTATATTGTTCCAAAATGGGAATGCTATTCTGGTTCTACTTTTATTTTAACACTACCTGAGTTGGCTTTTTCTATTATTTTTTGCTCAATTTCGGCTGTTAATTCAGGATTATCCGTCAAAATTTGTTTTACAGAATCTCTTCCCTGTCCTAGTTTGGTATCATTATAGCTAAACCACGAACCCGCCTTTTTTATAATTTCAAAGTCAACGCCTAAATCTATGGTTTCACCCAAGCGGCTAATGCCTTCTCCATATATTATATCAAACTCCACGGTGCGGAAAGGAGGAGCTAATTTATTTTTAGCCACTTTTACCCTGGTTCTATTACCTATAATTTCAACACCTTCTTTCAATTGGCCTATTCTGCGAATATCTAAACGAACAGA
>JANMIV010000509.1:0-4837 GCA_031375995.1 Bacteroidota bacterium | reverse complement strand
ATACCTTAAATGGAAGTGCGTTGGCACTGCCACGTATTGTTGCCACACTATTAGAAAACCACCAAACACCTGAAGGAATTATTATACCAAAAGCCTTAATTCCATATACTGGTTTTGATATTATAAACTAATGCAAACCATTACTTGGGCCGATTTTGAAAAAGTAGCCATGCACGTGGGAACCATAGTGCAGGTGGAAGATTTTCCAGAAGCCAAAAAACCTGCCTATAAAATATGGGTTGATTTTGGAAAAGAACTAGGCATAAAAAAAACATCGGCTCAAGTAACTTTTCATTATACCAAGCAAAGTCTTATTGGCAAACAAATTATTGGTGTTGTTAATTTCGAACCTAAACAAATAGCCAACTTTACCAGTGAATTTCTCCTGACTGGATTGGCTGATGAAAACGGAAATATAATAATTACAAGTGTAGATAAGCCAACTCCCAATGGGAGCCGACTCATTTAAAGAAAGTATTATTTCTTACACAATTTTAAAAGGTCGTCATAGCTACCTTTAAACACATTGAAATCAACACCGCCTCTTATACCATTTACATGGCCTCTATCATGGTGTTGCCAAAAATGCCATTCTGTAGTTTTTGCATTCAAATCAGCCGTTGCATAATGTGCAATCCAAAATGGATATTTTTCAAACTCTTTACCTGAAAAATAATTCTTATAAAAACTGTAATTGGTATATATAATAGGAGTAACACCATAATGTTTTTCCGTTAATACCAACCAGCGCTTTACTTTTGTTTTTAATGTACTCGGGCTGGCACTTCCTTTTATTTCAATATCTAATACAGGAGGTAAATCCTCTTGATCTAATTTTACTTTACTAAAGAAAAAACTGGCTTGTTCTTCCGCTGTTAAATGAGGCCTAAAAAAGTGGTATGCACCTCTTAACATATTATTCTTTTTTGACTGTTTCCAGTTGTATTCAAAATAATCATCGCTTACAGTGCGGCCTTCCGTGGCTTTTATGAAAGCAAATGAAATACCTATTTGCTCATCAAACATATTTGATACAGCTTCCCAATCAATATCACGTTGGTGCCTGCTTACATCAATGCCATGCACTTCATAATCTTCAGGTAAATTAATACCAAAACCTGGATAACTAGGTGATGTAATAGCCAACCTATCATTTACAGCATTGCAAACTGCTCTTGCTGGTGGGTAAGCAATAAGTATTAAAGCCAAGCCTAAAAAAGCCATTACTAAAAAACTACTTACGATTAAATTTTTTCCTTTCTTCATCTGTTTAGCCATTGGTTTTCAAATAAAGAGGTTTTTAAAAGAAAATACAATCTGCTACTGCATTTAAACCACAACAAAACTGTGAATTGTCCAATGATTTGTACCGATTTTATTCTTAACAACCTAGCAAAATTCATTTTGTTTGACCTCTTCAAAAACAAACAAAACCTATTTATAATACTTTAAACGCAAGAACTTTATAAATATTTTACTGGGAAATTTATTTTTATACTTTTACACATTGCCATAAAAAACGGTATTTAAAATTGATAAAGCAGTATAATTGCAAATCAATATTCAATTAAACAAGTATGGGCGCATTAATAGCTACAAACTACTTTTTCCATAAGCAAAAAAACTTTTACCGCGGCAAGGTGCGCGATGTATATAATATCAATGATGAAATTTTGGTGATGATTGCTTCAGATAGAATTTCAGCTTTTGACGTGGTAATGCCAAAACCTATACCCTACAAAGGTCAGGTTCTGAACCAAACAGCCGCTTTCTTTTTTGATATAAGCAAAGATGTGGTTCCAAACTGGCGTATTTCATCGCCACACAGCAATGTAACTATTGGACACAAATGCAAGCCTTACCCAGTTGAAATAGTAATACGTGGTTATTTAACAGGCCACGCTTGGCGCGAATATAAAAGTGGTAAAAGAAGCATTTGTGGAGTAACCATGCCTGATGGAATGCGTGAAAATGACCGTTTTGAAAAACCCATTATTACCCCAACCATTAAAGCAACTAGCGGACACGATACGGATATAAGCAAGGAAGAAATTATAAAACAAGGTATGGTTAGTGAAAAAGACTATGCCGTTATTGAAGAATATACCCATAAACTATACCAATTTGGTGTGAATTATGCCAAAACCCAAGGACTTATTTTGGTAGATACCAAGTATGAATTTGGCAATAAAAATGGCGAAATTATGTTGATGGACGAAATACATACCCCTGACTCGTCACGCTATTTCTATGCAGATTCTTATGACGAAATACAAGCCAAAGACCAACAACAACGCCAATTATCAAAAGAATTTGTGCGCCAATGGCTTATAAGCCAAGGATTTCAAGGGCAAGAAGGGGCAACTGCTCCCCTATTCCCTACTGATTTAATTAATAGCATTACAGATAGGTATGTAGAATTGTACCAAAACATAACAGGTAAAACCTTTATAAAAGGTACATACGATCATTTAGAAGACAATATGGAGAAAATTATCATCAATGAGTTAGCCCAACTGGTAAAGTAATAACCATGTACTATAACCAAGCACAACTCCTCCTGCTCAAGCAAAACGAAAACAAACTTTTAACGGAAGTCTATTACCATTTCTGGGTTAATAAATCAAAACCAGATGAAGTATTTAGTTTCTTAGAATACATTGAACTGTTTTTTAGCGACAATAGCCATTTAGTGTTGCAAAAATCGGAAGACAATGACATGATTGTTCCCTTAGCTAGTATTAATATTGTAGTAGAAAACGAGCAATTAATGAAAGATTTTAACGGACAATTGCTTTACCAAAGCAGAAATGCCAGCAAAACAAAAGCATGGGAGCATTTGGTAAAAACACAAATACACGATGTATTGATAGAGGAAGATGATGGCTTATTTTCTGGAGAAGCCATTGTGTTTGGCAATAAAACGCATCAAACCATTGTACGCTTAGAAAATGATGGCTTGGAAGCTAATCTATATGAAATAAATTAATTTGTAGTTTGCTTTTTACATTTAAACATATATTTTTGTTTATATTTTAAATGTATGAAAAAGTCAATATTATTTATTGTTTCGCTTTTAAGCCTTCAACAATTTACCCAAGCGCAGTTTTTAGGCACCAATCCACTAACAACCGACTCCTATGTTGGGCTCGGAACCACCTCTCCAACTTCATATTTGCATATTAAACCTCAATACTCAGGAAGTTTTGCAGTAGCATTGTCTCCATTGTTTCAAGTGGAGTATGCTTTAGATAACACCACAGTATCCATCATTAATGCTTTAAACAACGGATTTGTTGGTATAGGCACTAATGCTCCTCAATCAAAGCTTCATTTAAACAATGGAGATTTTAAATTGAATAATGGAGCTATTTATATTTATGATGCAAGTAATTGTAATTTTAAAGTGGATAGAACAGGCTTGGTATTTGCAAGAGAAGTAAAAGTAAACTTATTGACTATTCCACCTGATTATGTTTTTAACAATACCTACCAGTTAAGAACAATAGATGAACTAGATGCTTTTATAAAAAAATACCACCATTTACCCAATATTCCTTCCGCAGAAGAAATGACAAAAGAAGGCTCTGTAAATGTAGGCGAATTCCAAATGAAACTTTTAGAGAAACTAGAAGAATTGACCCTTTATGTAATAGACCTTAAGAAGCAAAATGATGCATTACAACAACGTATAAAATTATTAGAAAATAAATAATGAAACTTTTACTCGCATTTATTTTTGTTTTTATGCTCTCGCATAAAAATTATTGCCAAAATAAACTCATTTATGGTTTTGATTTAAATGCAGGGGTAAGCAATTTTGTATTGAATAAAAGTTCTACTTTATACACTGATAAAGCTAAAAACTGGGCAAATGCCAATATTAGTTATGACCCTCAATTGGCTTATGGAATTAATTTGGTGGCAGAGTATCAATTAAACAATTTATTATCAATTGAATTAAAACCTGGTTTTATGGCTTGGGGAGCAAAAAACAATATTACCAGTAAGTTAAGCCCTCCTAGTACTTTTTCCGTAGAACTTACTACTTATTACTTATCGCTGGAGTTTCCTTTGTATGTAAAATACACTTTTTTACAAAAAGACAAATATAAGCTCCATACTTACTGTGGAGGTGGCATTATGCATACTTTTAGTGGCGATTTTGATGTAACAACCCAAACAGTAGGTAATAAAGTAAAGGTTAAGCCTAATCTCAATTTTCAAACCTATTATGCCAGTATTGGCATTGGTTCTAATATACTTTTAAGCAAAAAAACCGATTTGGTAATAGGCATACAGTTTGACACCGATGCTTTTTTTGATAGTGGACGTTTCCACGATTTTGGGGGCTATTTTGGTATTGACAAAATGCCCATTAACTATTACATGCTCAACTTAAACTTAGGCATAAGATTGAAATGAAAACATTTACTTACCTATTCATCTGCTTTTGGAGTGCGCAAGTAATGGCGCAAAATGATTCTATTCCGAAAAAGAATAAAGAAGCAAAAATCCATGTGGGTGCTTATTATGCTATGGGACTAAGCAGATTTTATGTGGATAGCAAATTAAATACCCGAAGCGATATTGGGTCTTATCAAAGTTATGGTATTATGCTAGAGTTTAAACTCTATAAAAAGTTATGGCTAGAATTAAATTTAAAACATGCTTTTCACAGAGACGTGAAAATAAATTTTACACAAGACACCTTCAATGTTGATTTTTTGATTGAAAGAGCTGGGGAAGCTACAGTCATGCTTTACGTAAAGTACCAAAACCTAAACCCAATTTGGTCATCATACTCCAATTTTTTTTATTCAATATTTGGTATTTT
>JANMIV010000507.1:0-5877 GCA_031375995.1 Bacteroidota bacterium | reverse complement strand
AGCTTAATAAGTAGTTTACTGCTTACAAGTAAAAATTACAAAGAAGCAATCCGTATTTTAGAGAGTATAGCTGATAAGGATGATAAAGACTTAACCATTTTACAAAAAGTGTATTATTACCGTGCTGAAGAATTGTATTTGCAAAATGATTATATTCAGGCTAATATATTGTTTAACAAGGTAATTAATGCAGGTAACTTTGAAAAACAATTAATAGCATTAAGCCATTTTTGGTTAGCAGAAATAGCTTATAAAGAAACGGGTTATGCCAATGCTATCAATCAGTTTAAGAAAGCACAGCAAATTGATGAGTTTAAAGCGACCAGATTTTACAATATATCATTGTATAGCATAGCTTATTGTTACTTAAAAACCGATGATTATTCAAACGCGATAGAATATTTTAAAAAATATACAGAACAGGATGAACAAATGGCCAATCCGGAGGTATATACTGATGCTGCAACACGCACTGCTGATTGCTACTTTGCCAGTGCTAACTATAATAAAGCGATAGATTATTACAACTTAGTAATCAATAAGGATTTAAATGGAAGTGATTATGCCATGTACCAAAAGGCTATGATACTTGGGGTTGTAAAGAAGCCAAACGATAAAATTGCAGCTTTAACTGCTTTGATTGGAAAGTTTCCTAAATCCGTATTTATTGACGATGCTTTGTTTGAAAGAGCAGATGAACATTTGAAAAGTTTAAATTATGCAGAAGCTTTAGCTGGGTTTAACAATATTATCAACAACTACCAACGCAGCGCATTTATTAGAAAGTCGTACATGAATAAAGGGCTTACTTTATTCAATATGGGAAAAGATGAAGAAGCAATGGCAGCTATTAAAATATTGGCCACTACCTACAATAATAGCGATGAATCAAGGCAGGGCTTGGTTATACTAAAAAACATATTGGTAGGAAAAGGCGAAAGTGAAACTTACCTTGAGTTTATAAAAGGTTTGCCCAATGTTACCGAATCGGCATCAGCGCAAGATTCACTTACGTTTCAGTCTGCATTTGCCAATTATCAGGCTGCAGTTAATGCTGTTCAGTTAAAAGATGTAACTACTGCCAATAAGGAATATGCCAAAGCAAGTAAAGGATTTGGCAATTATATAACCCGATTTGCAGGAGGGTATTTTACTGCTAAGGTGTATTACTACAAAGCGGAAAGTGATAATTACTTAAAAGCATACGATGATGCTTTGGTTGGTTATGAATATACTGCTAATAATGTGCGAAGTGATTATACAGAGCGAAGCACCCGTCAGTGTGCGGTTATTTATTTTGTGAGAAAAAACTATGAGAAAGCATTTGAATACTATGCTGCGCTAGAAAGAATTGCTGGAGGCAAAGATAATTTACAAGTGGCATTGTTGGGGCAATTAAGATGTGCTACCATTTTACAAAAAATGGATACTGCTACCCAGGTTTCCTTTAGGTATGTAAACTCAAGTATTGCAACAAAAGAAGGTTTGCAAGATGCAAAACTAAACATAGCACGCTTTTATATGAATAGAAATAAGCCCGATAGTGCATTTCCAGAGTTTACTTATTTACTAAAAGAAAACAAAGGCTTGGCAATTGGAGCAGAGGCAAAATATAATTTGGCACTTATTCAGTTTTTAAGAAAAGAGTATAAAGCAAGTACTAAAACCATTAATGAATTAAGTGACACTTATAGTGCTTTTGAATATTGGGAGGTTAAAGGTTTTATATTAATGGCTGATATTTATTGGACTCAAAAAGATTATTTTCAAGCAAAAGCCACTTTACAAAGTGTTATAGAACAAACAACCAAACTTGATTTAAAAGCAATAGCGCAAGACAAACTGCTTTTAATAGAAGAAGAGGAAAGTAGGAGCAAGAATGATTTGAAGAAAAAGATTGATGAACGTGTAAAAAGCAGAGAAAACTAAAAATGACATACGTTAAACGGTTAAAAAAATTGAAAATGAAAAATAGTAAATTATATATCTTTATTTTATTAAACCTATTGGTTTTAAAAGCATATACACAACAAGACACTTTACGCGATGGATTGGATGTGAGGGTAAAATACATCCCCACTTTATCCGAATCTATTAAAATTCCTGTAAATCCCAATCCAGAGCAGCCAAAGAGCAGTAAACCAAACTTTAACTATGCTGTTCCCGATTTAAATACTGCAATAAATCCGACCATTTATACCATAAAGCCCATTAGCTTAGGAACTATGCTATTGCCAAAGTTAAAGAATAATTATATGCGTTTGGGTTTTGGTAATTACTTAACCCCTTTAGCCGAAATATACTATAATAGTGTGCGCAACAAAACATGGAATAATGGGGTGTTTTTTAAGCATCTTTCTTCAAGTGGCGATAGAGATTTTAATAATTTTAGCAATAATACCTTAGCTGTGCATTCAAAACGTTTTTTTGATAAATCAGTTTTAAATGTATCCGCCTTGTATCACCGCAACGCTATTTACAATTATGGTTATAATAGTGGCAAGCCCAAAGAAGATACCTTAAAGAATGTTTACCACCTATTTGATTTGAACTTAGGGTTGGAAAATTTAAAAAGCGACAGTATCAATTTAAATTATAAAGTAGATGTAAACTATTATAATTTAAGCAATAGCTATGATTTATCGGAACATAATTTTAAACTAGGAGGGAGTTTCAGAAAAAAAATCAATGATATCCCATTTCAACTTTATACTGCTATTAATAGCATTAGTAATCTCAGCAATGGCGCAAGTGCCCAACGCAGTGCGTTTATTTTTAATCCCCGTGTCAACCTAGGTGATGAAAGTTTTTATATTAAACTAGGTTTTAACTATACTTTTTTTGCGGATAGTTTAGACACTAAAAACCATTTCTATCCAATAGCAGAAGCTGCCTATCACGTAGTACCTAATAAATTAACCATTTTAGGAGGTATTACCGGTAACTTGAATATAAATACCATGCGAAGCATTACAAGTGAAAATCCATTTGTAAGAATACCAACTTACAGTAATACCAATAATAAGTTTGAAATGTTTGTGGGTGTAAAAGGTAGTTTTGCCAACGATTTCAATTATGCTTTACAGGCATCTATTGCCAATATTGAGAACTTACTATTTTATGTGCAAGATTCGAGCAGCAGGCAGCGTGTAATTTACGATAATGGCATTGTAACATTGACCACTTTAAGTGCGGATTTAAGTTACCAAGTGGGCGATAAGTGGAGATTGGGATTATTAAGTAAGTATTATGGATATAGTATGAGTGAATTAAAAAATCCATATAGCCGTCCAAGTGTAGAAACCAAGTTAAATACTACTTATAATATAGGCGATAAATTTTTATTACGTGGCGATATTTTTTACGTAGGTGAACGTTCAGGAGGAATATTAAGTCCAAACTCTGGCAATAAGGATGCAGTAACTAAAATAAAGTTGGATCCGTTTGTGGATTTGAATTTGGGTATTGATTACCGATACAATAAAAGTATTTCAGTATTTATTAATTTAAATAACTTAGCAGCAGCTCGTTATATGCGTTGGACAAACCACGATGTTTATGGATTTAATGGTATGGCAGGCGTTACAATGATTTTTTAAGATTATATGCTCGTAACATATTGATTAATTAGAAAGCATTCATTTGGGTTATTGGTGATTTACTTAGTTAATTATCTATTTTAATTGTATTCTGAACTGAAATTTATAACCGAACTGAGGTTTTTAGAGCCTACAAGTCTGTGCAGCTTGTAGGCTCTTATTTTTGTATTCTGTCTGTCAATGGTTTAATTTTAAAAAAGTGCTTTCAACTTCATATTATAACTATAAATTCGCCTCTCAAAATTTATTAAAAATAATATGCAAGAAGTTTATATCGTATCTGCGGTACGAACACCAATTGGTTCTTTCAATGGTGGTTTGGCAAGTATTTCAGCCTCGCAATTGGGCGCTGTAGCCATAAAAGGAGCTTTAAGTAAGGCTGGTGTAGCCCCAGAGCAAGTTCAGGAAGTTTTTATGGGTAATGGTCTGTCTGCAGGTATAGGGCAGGCACCAGCTACTCAAGCTAGTATATATGCGGGAATTCCCAATACAGTGCCAGCAACCATTATCAATAAGGTATGCGCATCTGGTTCAAAAGCCATTATGATGGCTGCACAGAGTATTATGTTGGGAATAAATGAGGTGGTAGTGGCAGGTGGAATGGAAAGCATGAGCAATGTACCATATTACTTAGATAAAGCACGTACAGGCTATAAATTAGGGCACGGTACGCTTATTGACGGCTTGGTTAAAGATGGTTTATGGGATGTGTATAATGATTTTCACATGGGAAGTGCTGCAGAATTGTGCGCCCGCGATATGAAAATAACACGTGAGGAGCAAGATAATTTTGCTATACAATCATATACCCGTGCTGCCGATGCCTACAAAGCCAATAAATTCAACGAGGAACTAATACCAGTAGAAATTCCTCAAAGAGGAAAAGACAGTATATTTTTTAGCGTTGATGAGGATTACACCAAAGTAAACTTTGACAAAATAAGAACCTTAAAACCTGTTTTCGAAAAAGATGGAACTGTAACCGCTGCCAATGCTTCTACCCTTAATGATGGTGCAAGTGCTTTGGTATTGGTAAGTGCTGCTAAAGTAAAAGAATTGGGCTTAAAACCTATTGCTAAAATATTGGCTTTTGCTGATGCTGCTCAAGCGCCTGAATGGTTTACTACTGCTCCAGCTTTGGCTATTCCTAAGGCATTGAAATGGGCTGGTATTGATATAAAGAATGTTGACTTTTTTGAATTAAATGAAGCATTTTCGGTTGTAGGTATTGCCAATACCCGCTTGTTGGGTATTGATGATAAAAAGGTAAATGTATATGGAGGTGCGGTAGCTATTGGGCATCCACTAGGAAGCAGCGGTTCCAGAATAGTTACTACGCTTGCCCATGTATTGCAACAAGAAGGTGGTAAAATTGGAGTAACAGGTATTTGCAATGGGGGAGGAGGAGCTTCTGCTATTGTAATTGAAGCTTGCTAAACATAAAAAGCCTAGAAAATAAATATAGAAATTGGGTGACATGAAAATGTTGCCCTTTTTCATTTAATTAACAACTTAATTGAACTACTAAAAAGAAAAAGCATGATACAAGCAATTAAAAATCTGTTAGGTATTGGACCTAAAGTTAATCTGAAAGAATTGGTTCAAAATGGAGCAGTTATTATTGATGTACGAACAAAAGGAGAATTTGAAAGTGGCCATATAAATGGGGCTATAAATATTCCTTTAGATACGTTACAAAATAATTTGAAGAAGTTAAGTAAAGAAAAGCCAATCATAACTTGCTGCGCTTCTGGCATACGCAGTGCTTCTGCCAAGGGCATTTTAAAGTCAAATGGATTTGTAGCAGTTTATAATGGTGGTGGCTGGAGTGGTTTAAAAAATAGAATATAAATACTCTTAAGATGGCAAGCTCAATTTTTGTTTTCCAATGTAAAGAAATACTAAGAGCGGTTATTTTTTGAATGTACTCTGAGAATTTTTCAAACCTTGTTTCTTTTGGTATTTCCTATAGTATTCCTTAGATGCTTCAGGTTTTCTGCAACCACAAGGAATGCCTTTTCTGTATCTGCGAGTGAACTGCATTTTCTTATTTCCATCTCTAAAGTCTTTTAGGTTGATAGAGGTATATAAAACACCGTCAATTTTAAAAAAGACCTCATAGTTCAAAAGAATATCGTTTAAAATTGTTACCTCACAGTCTAAATAGAATTTAGAGGAATCAGTTGGCGCTTTATTTTCATAATAATATGGCAGAAAAAGCTGTCCTTTATGTTCAGGGTTATTAGTCAAATAGCCAATTCCTGATGCTCCTTTGGCC
>JANMIV010000505.1:0-3304 GCA_031375995.1 Bacteroidota bacterium | reverse complement strand
CAAAAGGGTTATAAAACTGAAGAAAATAGATACGGTTATTTTTAAAATACGCATATTTTGATTGTTTAATTGGGGGTGAAATTACAAAAAAACTCAGCTACTTGAAGTAGAAAAACAACTTTAATAAATTTTTAAGTGCCTGCAATACTAAAAACCTCTGTTTTTCAAGTATTAACAATTACCAAACATTATACTTTTTTGGCTTGCTAAAGTGCAAGTGTTTAATACATTTGCCGCTCTTAACTTTTTAAAATTTTAGACCACAAAATGAAAAACATTACAGTAATTGGCTCAGGTACTATGGGCAATGGTATTGCTCACACTTTTGCCCAATTTGGCTACCAAGTTAACTTAATTGATGTAAATGAAACTGCTCTGCAAAAAGCATTGGCAACCATTGCTAAAAACCTAGACAGACAAGTAAGTAAAGGCAGTTTAACGGAAGCTCAAAAGGAGGCTACTTTGGCCAATATTACCACATTTACTAATTTAAAAGATGCCGCTTCCAATGCTGACTTAGTAGTAGAAGCTGCTAGCGAAAATATGGCTATAAAGCTTGATATTTTCAAACAATTAGATGAAATATGCCCTGCTCATACCATTTTAGCTTCCAATACTTCTTCTATTTCTATTACTAAAATTGCCAGTGTTACCAAACGTGCTGATAAAGTAATAGGTATGCACTTTATGAATCCGGTGCCAGTAATGAAATTGGTAGAGATTATAAACGGCTTTAAAACCAGTGCTGAAGTATCGGAAACCATTATTGAATTATCAAAAGCAATTGGCAAAATACCTGCTATTGCCAATGATTATGCTGGGTTTATAGCAAACCGCATTTTGATGCCAATGATTAATGAAGCTATTTTCTGTTTACAACAAGGTGTTGGTTCAGTGGAGTCTATTGATACGGTAATGAAATTAGGTATGGCACATCCGATGGGTCCGTTGCAATTGGCAGATTTTATAGGCTTAGATGTATGTTTAGCCATTATGAATGTATTGCATGAAGGTTTGGGAGATCATAGATATGCTCCCTCTCCTTTACTGGTAAATATGGTTACTGCAGGTAACTTAGGCGTTAAGTCTGGTGAAGGATTTTACAAATACACTGCTGGCAGTAAAGATTTAGTAGTAAGCGAGTTATTTAAGAATTTTAGATAAATGAAATTGAAGTAATTTTCAGTTTCACTTATTGTTATTCATAAAAAAGCCCTTTAGTAGCTAACTACTAAAGGGCTTTTTACTGCATATATTGTATTTATGCTTGTTGCTCCCATACTTGCACCAATTCCACCAATACATCTACCGCTTTTTGCATATCCTGCACGCTTGCAAACTCTTGTTTGCTATGTATAGCCATTTCGCCAGTAAATATATTAGGGCAAGGTAAACCCATAAACGACAATCTTGAACCATCTGTTCCACCGCGAATATTGGTTTTGATTACTTGCAGACCAGCACGTTTATAAGCTTCTTCAGCATTTGCCATTACTTGCGGATGCTGATCTAAAATTTCTTTCATATTTCGGTATTGCTCTGTTACTATTAGTTCAAAATACACCGCTCCAGCAAATTGCATGGTGGCTTGTTCTGCCAACTGCTTCAGCATGTTTTCATATTCTTTCAATTTGCTGGTTTCAAAATCGCGTATAATAAAACTAACTGTAGTTTTCTCTACACCACCTTCTATAGCTACCGGATGCACAAATCCTTGGTAACCATCTGTTTTTTCAGGACATAAAGTGTCTGTTGGCAATAAAGAAACAAAGTAAGAAGCTACTTTTAAGGCACTTACCATTTTATTTTTAGCATAGCCAGGGTGTGCACTTACACCATGAAAAACTACTTTACAACCATCTGCACTAAAAGTTTCTCCTTCTAAATGCGCTCTTTCGCCACCATCTAAAGTATAACCAAAATCGGCATTCAACTTTTGCATATCAATTTTATCAACCCCCTGCCCTATTTCTTCGTCAGGTGTAAATAAAATTCGAATATCGCCATGCTTAATGGCTGGATTAGCAATTAAAAATTGCGCTAAATCCATAATAATGGCAACACCAGCCTTGTCATCTGCCCCTAAAAGGGTTAAACCACTTGCGGTAATAATATCATCGCCCACTCTTTCTAGTAAATAGGGATGGTTTTTACTGGATAGAACAACGGAATGATCATCAGGCATTACAATATCTCTTCCATCCCAATTTGTATGTAAAATGGGCTTTACGTTGGTTCCACTGCAATCTGGACTGGTATCTACATGGGAACAGAAACATATTACTGGTACTTTTTTATCGGTATTGGAAGGTATAGTTGCATATACGTAACCATACTCATCGGTTTCTACTTTGGCTAAACCCAAATCAATAAGCTCTTGGCATAAAAGTCGGCTTAAATCCTTTTGTTTTTCGCTACTTGGGTTGGTGGTACTGTTTGGGTTGGCGGTAGTGTCTATTTGCACATAACGCATTAATCTTTCTGCTACTGAATATTTGTAATTGGACATACAATACTTGATTTTTATGACTGCAAGGTTAAATATTATTGCGATTATTTGTTAGAAAAAACCAATGCCTTGGATTTTATTTAATTATTAATCTCAGTTCAATTATAAATTTCAGTTCAGAATCCAATTAAAATTTGAAAGAAAAGGCGATTTTATGAGTGATAGCGAGCTATCGCGAGTAAAATCAACGAATTATTTCAAAGATTTAATTGAGTAGTTCAATGGGGTTCACCCATAAATACCAGATTTTATCCTAAAAAGACCTCGAAATAGCCTGCTATTCCTTCAGTCTTTTTACTCAAAATCTACCATTTATGAGCGTTCTGAACAAAATTTATAATCGAGCTGATGTTACTAAATCTTTTTTGCTTAAATGATGTTAATATTTTTGTTGTGAATAGTTTTTATAAATAGTAAAACCGCTTATTTTCGCACGGATTTAAAATAAAAAAACATGAGTGTATCTGTTGACTATATAGCCATATTTATTCAGTTTTTAGTAGGTTTTGGGTTTGTTGCTACCACTATGGTTGCTACGCACTACCTTGGCCCTAAACGCAAAACAAGTGATAAACTAGCCATTTTTGAATGTGGTATTGATAGCCAAGGCAATGCCCGCTTACCATTTTCTATTAAGTACTTCCTAACGGCTATATTGTTTGTAATGTTTGATGTAGAGGTAATTTTTATGTACCCTTGGGCGGTTAATTTCAAAGAATTAGGCACACATGGTTTTATAGAAATGTTGATATTTATAGGTACTCTCTTATTGGGTTTTGCTTATATTATTAAGCG
>JANMIV010000464.1:0-4537 GCA_031375995.1 Bacteroidota bacterium | reverse complement strand
AAAACTACTACTACCATTGTTCCCACCGTGACAGAAATGTTAACTTCTGCGGCTTGGAAAGTTACCAATTACTCTTCTCCTGCCACAGATTCCTTAACACTTGCAACATTGAAAGACTGGAACGACAACTTGAAAACAAGCACTTTATACGTAACCTATAGATCGAATGGGACTTATTTATACAGTGATAGTTCAGATTATGGAACTTGGGAGTTATCGGGCACCAAGTCAATTCTGTTTGATAAAGGAACTAGCAATGAAGTTGTTTCTTCTATTGATAACTTAACAACAAGCAATTTTGCTATTACTTATCCTTGGGATATGAGCCCCACTTTGAAAGTAAATGTTACTGAAACTACCGTAAGGTAATAAAGAACTATAAATTAACTTTATTTTGAAAGGCTGCTCTAAAAGGCAGCCTTTTTTGTTATTGAATTACAAATGTCCCGACCTTCCATTTTTCATTACTCCTATTTTTTAGTCTAATACCTATTGAGTGACTAGGAAATCTTATGAATTGGCTACTTGAGTTTTCTCCCGTAAATTCCATATAAAATTGTAGTTTTGATTGACTTTTTGGAATGCCTAAAACCAAGCAAACCCATTCATCTTTTAACAAACAAATCAATATGAACAACCCAAACGAATTTAGATTTAAGCTTAATGATGTTACTCCTGTTACAGTCCCCAATGATATTACTGCTTATAAAACCAACAAAAATAGTTGGCCCATTTTAGAAGGAATTACCATTGTGAAGGTAGAAATTCCAGGAAAACAAATGCGTGCTCCTCATTTGCATACCAATGCTTCTGAGCTATCAGTAATAGTAAAGGGAAGTGCCATAGCTTACTTAATTGATCCAGAAAATACTCAAATTGAGGTTCCATTATTGGAAGGCGATTGTGTTTATTTTCCTATGGGTTGGGTGCATTGGTTGGTAAACACCAGTGAGGAAACACTAATCTCCTATTTTAATTATAACAATGATCAACCTATAACGCAAGAGGTAACTATTGATTCCAACACCATTGTATAGGGGCAAAAAAGTGGGTTCAATAAAGGCACTGTTTTCCATATTGAGTTTGACCCTTTTCTTAGCAGCTTGTTCCACTGGAAACAAGTCAAATGAAACCAATAATAATCCTGACACATCCTTTTCTAACCAATTGCACACGCATAGTTCAAAAATAGAACTAAAAATTTCTCTAAGAGAAACCGTGCTGAAAAAGGGAAATCCAATATTCTTAAACATCAGTTTAACTAATTGCGATTCCATTGATAGAACAGTACTTTTTGACAAACCAATAAGCTCAACTGGAGGGCCTTGGGGAATATTTGCACGCATAACAGATTATAAAACAAATAAGTCTGTTCTTAAATATACGAATAAAGCGCTGCTTTCTTCACAGCTACACACTGATAAACAATTGCAGGATGGATGTTATGTTTTAAAACCTAAACGATCAATAAGCAAAGAATACCAATTAACAGATATTGTTGTTTTTAACAACACTGACTTTCTATTGCCTAAAGGACAGTATGAAGTGCAGCTTCATTATTATATTGCGGAATCTAACAGAGTACTATTAACCATAGAATAACTTACATACTTTTTACTGATACGAAAGCTATTATTGGCAAGCAAAATATAACTTATGATAGTAAACAAAGCATATAAAACAGCACTTATCGAAAATGGATTTACAACTATTGAAAATATTTATTCAGCCAAGGAAGTAGAACAAATTTTAGCTTGTATTGACCAAGCAGACTTTAAAAACGACACATTTAGAAAATCAAGTGAACTTTACGCTATTCGACAATTTCTAAAGGAGGTTCCTCTTTCGGTAGATATTCTTTTTAACAACAACTTAAAATGGGTAATTCAACAATTATTTGGAGATAATTATTTCGCTGTAAAAAGTATTTATTTTGACAAGCCAATATCAGCAAATTGGTATGTTTCGTATCACCAAGATTTAACCATCTCTGTTGACAAAAAACTTGAATTAGCTGGTTTTGGACCTTGGACTGTTAAGCACAAACAGTTTGCCGTGCAAGCACCATTGCCTATTCTGCAAAGTATTTTCACCATTCGCATCCATCTTGACGATACAGATGAAAACAATGGTGCATTAAAAGTAATTCCTAAGTCGCATAATAAAAACATTTACAGACCTGAAACAATTGACTGGACAACAGAAACGGAAACAATTTGTAAAGTAAACAAAGGCGGAATTATGATTATGAAACCCTTGTTATTGCATAGTTCAGGCAGAACAACCAATAATAATAAAAGGAGGGTAATACATATAGAATTTACCAACCAAGAACTACCCAATGGTATAAAATGGGCAGAAAAGTTAAACTAAGAGGTGCTGCAAACTGCCATATATACTCACTAGTGGGACGCTAGCGAGTGCTCTGAAACTACCACCAAGCGCAACTCTCAAAAAAGGAAAGTTTACGGTGTATTCTTTAAGATATTGATAAAGGAGGCACATTTGATGGCCAATGTATCGCTAGGGTTTATATTTATTATTTTTTGGAAAGCATCAATAGCAGAATCTTTTTTACCCACCATATTATAATAGTAACCCAAGTTAAATAACAGTATGGTATTTTGAGGGTCTAAAGCTGCTCCTTTGTTAAGCTCTGTAATGGCTTCGTTGTATTTTCCTTTACTACCAAATTGGCTAATAGATGAGTTGATATAATAGGACGCATATAAACCCGGTAGTTCGGGGTGTGTTGGATATTGCTGTTTTGCGGTATCCCAATCTTGTTTTGCATGTTCCAAATCTCCCAATTGAAAAAACACATTGCCTCTATTAATATATGCAAGCGTAAAGCCTGGGTATATGGCAATTGCTTTGTTTAGATAGACCATTGCTTTATCCAACATTTCTCTTTTTGCATTTTCATTGTTCTGTAAAGGCACCAATTGCAAATAGGCATTGCCTGCATTGGCGTTAGTAACAGCACTATTTCCCGTTGCCAATACGTCCTTTCTGTACAGGGTGCTATTACTTTCCCAATCCTTATTTCTTGCTTTGGTTTTTATACCCGACAATACCACTAGCAGCAATAGGAATGCAGCCAAACTGCCCGTTGCTATATTGCTTGGTTTCATTTTCTTATACCCCCAATAAATTAAGTACGCAACGGCTATGCTAAACCCAAGTGAAGAATGATAAATTAAGCGTTCGCCCATGGTAGCACCTATACTAAATAAGAGGTTAGAAACCAATAAAAGGTGTATTAGATAAATGGCAATAGCAAATGCCAGTACGTTTTTCTTCCTCATAAAAAACACCATGGCTGCTATTAAAAAAACATGGAAGAAAAAAGACAGCCACAGAATGAGGTCGGTAATATTATTATACGGTATTTGATTATAAGAATAGTCAACACTTAAAGGATGCGGAAACAGTAATAGTTTTATATACTGAAGCAAAGTAGCTATTTCTGTTGCTATTTTTTGTGTGCCACTGGCTAGCAAATAAGGGTTGTTCAATATCTCATCTTCCTCCTGCCCTCCTTCAAATGGAACAAACGAATAGCGCATAATAAGATAAAGCGCAAATACCCCTACAAACGGCAAACCTGTTTTGAGACTATTAACAACAGAAAGATTTTTAAACACATAAAACATCAAAGGTATTAATACAATTAGGCTCACCGCATACTCTTTAGAAAGCAGTGCAAGGAAAAAGAAAAGCAATGCCAGCAACAAACTTGGCCATTTTTTCCTTTCTATATAATGGTATGCCATTGTTAATGTAAGGGTTATAAATAGCAATGATAGTATCTCGTCCCTGCTTTTAATATTTGCCACTACTTCGGTATGAATGGGATGTATGGCAAAGATAAGTACACTTAAAAAAGCCAATAAGGGTTGTATGGGAAAAACTACTTTCCTTAAAAAGTAAAGCAATGCGATAACAGATAGAATATACAACAAAACATTGTTTACATGCCGAACATAGATTAATTTACTATCACTGGTAAAAGCATCTTTTCCTGATGGGTGAATGGTTTTGCCAAAGGCCTGTTGTTCTATGGCATAGCTTATCAATGCCAAGGGCCTATAACGGCCTCCGCCCAAGCGATTATTGGCATTGTATCTCTTATAATAACTGTCAAAAACATCTGAAGTAAATAATTGCGGTATGCCTGCTATTCCACGGCTCACCGCTTCGTTTTTGTCTATCACCAAAAAATCATCTACCGCATACCCATTGCGGAAAGTATTGGAATAAAAAATTAAACAAATCAATGCAAGAAAAAATGACTGTGTCCAAAAATTATTTAAAAAAGACAATCCTTGTGGTTTAGCTGCTGGGTTGGAGTTAGCCGAAGGTGCATTTTTACTCATGTATTTTTCACCTTTTATTTTCTTTTTAGCCATAGGAGTCAAATATACTAAATTGTTCTAAATTTGGTTAAAACGCCTTCCAATTTGTGGCACTCCTTGTATTACAGATTATTGAGTCCATAAATTCTTCAAGACTTCATTTCCTCGGTTTCTATTTT
>JANMIV010000463.1:0-1176 GCA_031375995.1 Bacteroidota bacterium | reverse complement strand
AACCAAATGAACCCTTGGGTTTCGTTTTACGAAAACGTGATGGGTTTTAAAAATATTCTTTCTTTTGATGACAATGACATTAGCACGGAATACTCAGCGCTAATGAGCAAAGTAATGAGCAATGGAAATGGTTATGTGAAGTTCCCTATTAATGAGCCTGCTGAGGGCAAAAAGAAAAGCCAAGTGGAAGAATACCTCGAGTTTTATGAGGGAGAAGGAGTACAACATATTGCCATCGCCACTTTAGACATAGTATCAACAGTAAAGCAATTGATGGCACGTGGAGTTGAGTTTTTAAAGGTGCCAAGCAGCTATTACGATGATTTACTTGACAGAGTAGGCCCCATTGAGGAAGATATAGAACCTTTAAAAGAATTGGGCATTTTAGTTGATAGAGATGATGAAGGCTATTTGTTACAATTATTTACTAAACCAGTAGAAGATAGACCGACTATGTTTTTTGAAATTATACAACGCAAAGGAGCTAAAAGTTTTGGCAAAGGGAATTTTAAAGCTTTGTTTGAAGCCATAGAGCGCGAGCAAGCCAATAGAGGTAACTTATAGTTTCTCATCCACTTATCAATCTCTACAAAACAGGCTATTTCACTAGTGAAATGGCCTGTTTTTATTTAAGTGCTTATCAAAGACCTATTTACGTCTAAATATATATACACTTACAAAAGGCAGGAACAATTGGCCTATTCTTTTAAATATACAATATAATACAATCACTTGATTTAAAGGTACTTGTGCTCTTCCCGTTTCGTTTGAACTTTTAAGGGTTTTCCACATGTTATAAACTTTATCTTGCTGATTGTTAGTATTCCATGCATTTATGACTAAAAATTAAGGTCAAATAATTTTTTCAAAGGTGGTTTAAGCATTAATTTAGCAGTCAGAAAAAGAAAAGATTTGATGAACAAGACAGACGATAAACCAGTTGTTTTAAGTAAGCGTAAAAACGTACAAGTTGTTATAGACTACTGCTTAGAACAAAAAATTAGTTTCAGTGCCAGCCCAAGAGCTATTAGTATAGATGAGTGGGAAGTAGAGTTAGACATAACCAGTATAAAAGCAGCTATTGCTTTGGGAATGTTTGTACGCGAAAACAAATTGGAAATGTACGGAATGGGCGAAATAACAAAAGCCAAGCCTACTACCAGTGCATATATATAT
>JANMIV010000293.1:0-4553 GCA_031375995.1 Bacteroidota bacterium | reverse complement strand
ATATCAAAGTTATTTGCTACAAATTTATCAAACCGTATTAGGTTATAATTACACTTTTGTAAATAAACCAGTTGAGCCATTTAACAAATTAATTAAATCTAAGAATCTGGCACTTATAAAAGATATTAACTTTAATTATTTGCCATCTAATTGGGGTGCCCGTGTGCAGGTAGATAGGCGTTATGGTGAAACCATTAATAGAAGTAATGACAATTCAGGTGATGGCGGTTTAATAAATACAGCTTTCTACGATAAGTTATATACCATGAGAAGAACGTATGATTTGGGTTGGCAATTTACCAAAAGCATACGTGTAGATTATAATGCCGTAGCTGATGCCAGAATAGATGAACCGAATGGCAGGATAGATGAAACCACCACCAGCAAACGCGATAGTATATATAGGAATTTTTGGGATGGAGGACGTTTAACGCAGTTTGACCAAAATATTAAGGCCAGTTACAATGTACCTATTGCTAAGTTGCCCTATTTAGATTTTATCAACCAATCAAATTATACCTATTCCGTTTCTTACCAATGGAAACAAGCACCACCTGCTGCGGATAGTTTAGGGAATACCATTCAAAACGCTCGTCAGCAACAATATAGTTTAGGGGCAAACTTTACTACATTATACAATAAATTTAAGTTTTTAAGAGATATCAATAATCCGCAACAAACCAGTAAACCAAAACCCAAGCCAAAACCTAAGAATAAAGATAAAAAAGTGAAGTATGTAAAAGGCAAAAAGGTAATTGAGGAAGAAAAAAAGGAAGAGGAGGAAGATGAGAAGGAAGCAAAAAAAATGCCTGCTTTAGCCACAGCAGCATTTAAATTTTTGATGAGTATAAAAAATGTATCAGGTACTTATGGTGTTACAGATGGTATTATACTCCCAGGTTTTAGGCCAAAACCAAATTACTTTGGACAGAACAATGATATTGGTGCACCAGGTTGGGGCTTTATTTTAGGCGATCAAGATACCAATTTCAGATACGATGCAGCACGGAGAGGTTGGTTAGGGACTGACCTTAGACAAAATAATTCTTATGCTCAGAATAGCCAGGAGAAAATAAGTGGTAGAATGACCATAGAGCCTTTTGAAGATTTTAGAATAGATTTAAATATTGAAAGATCTACTCAGAATAATATCACTTCGGTTTTTCGTTATGACAGTGCATCTCAATCGTTTATTAATTTTGGATTTCAAGAAACGGGTAATTATAGCATAAGTTATGGCACATGGGCAACCGCATTTGGCTCTGATAATAGCCAAGGTATATCAGCAGCATTTAACCAATTTGCAAACAACAGATTGGAAATATCCAATCGTTTGGCCGAAGAGAAGTTTGGAAGTGCGCAAGTACAAGTACGAGGTAGAGATGATAATGGATATGCAATTGGATATAGTAGGTATAGTCAAGAAGTATTAATACCTGCATTTTTAGCAGCATACAGCGGAACCAGTGCAAGTAGCATTGCGCTTACCCCGTTTCCAAAAATTCCTATTCCCAATTGGCGCATCAATTACAATGGTTTGTCAAAACTATCATTTGTGAAAAAATGGGCTAGTAATATTGCGCTTAGTCATTCTTATTCATCCACTTATACGGTGAGTAATTTTTTAACACCAACAGGTTTGGAGCAAGACTCTTTTGCTGGACAAACAGATGTACAATCTAAGTATATTATTAAGAATGTAAGTATTAGTGAGCGTTTTTCTCCCTTAATAGGAGTAGAAATTAGTTTGGTAAATAACATTACCACTTCCATAAAATACAATAAAGATAGGGTACTTAATTTAGCTTTAGGGCCTCGCCAACTTGCTGAACAGTTAGGGGAAGAGTTTTCTTTTGGATTGGGATATAGAACCAAAAAACTAAAAATTCCTATTGGTAGAAGCAGGCAAATAGTATTAGAGAATGATATAAATTTCAGGGTTGATTTTTCAATAAGGGAGAATGTAAATAAACTAAGAAACCTAGATAGAATTAGCAACGAGCCAACCTCAGGGCAAACGGTTTATAGCTTTAGGCCAAGTATTGACTACCAAATAAATGAAAAGTTGATGCTAAGAATTTTCTACGATAGAAGGCAGACCAATCCTTCTACATCCAATCAGTTTCCTACCGTTATTTCCAGTGGTGGATTCAGTTTGCGCTATACAATACAATAATTAATAGTCTTAAAATGTGCATATTAACAGCATAGCAATTAATTAATTTGCAAATTACATGTATATACATGTAATTTGTATCGTCAAATTCAGCATGCAACTAGAAGAGGAAATAAAACAAAAGCAGTTTAGGAGTAAGCAACAAAAGGCTATGCTAAATATTGTTTTTACTGCCAGTTATATCAATGGAGAACAAACAAAATTGTTTAAACCATATAATCTAACACCTCAGCAGTATAATGTTTTAAGAATTTTGCGAGGTCAAAATGGAAACCCTGCAAGTATTAGCTTAATACAAGATAGGATGCTTGATAAACAATCCAACGCATCGCGCTTAATTGATAAGTTGGAGGATAAAAAATTTGTTACCCGATTTACTTGCCCTAATGATAGGCGACAAATGGATATATCCATTACCGAAAAGGGATTGGATTTATTGACAACATTGGATACAATGATAATTGATTCAGAAAAAAATGTACCCATTGACGATTCGGAAGCCGATATACTTAATAACATACTAGATAAAATAAGAAACAACCAAATAAACCAAAAATAAAAAAATGAAAAAGTTAATTATCGCTGCAGTAGCAGCAATCTCAATGGCAGCTGTAGCCTTTAAACCAGCAACAACTACAAGTGCTTCATACAAAGTAAGTGCTGAAAAATCTACCTTTAACTGGCACGCTAAAAAAGTAACAGGTGAGCACATGGGTTTAGTAAAATTTGCTTCTGGAACTATTGATGTGGATGGCAACAGCTTAGTAGGAGGTAATTTTGATGTAGATATGACCTCTATTACTTGTACAGACTTAACTGGTGAGTGGAACGAAAAGTTAATTGGCCATTTGAAATCGCCTGATTTTTTTGCAGTAGATAATTTTAAAACTGCTAACCTTAAAATTAAATCAAGCAAAGCAATTAAAGGAGCTAAAGCTGGTGCTGATAACTACAATGTTGTAGCAGATTTAACCATTAAAGGCATCACTAAGGAAATTACGTTTCCTGCTATGATTATAATTAAGAAAACTGGCGAGGTAATAGCCAACGCTAGTTTTGATATTGACAGAACTGCTTATGACATTAAATATGGTTCAAAAAGCTTTTTTGAAGGCATTGGCGACAAAGCAATTGATGATAAATTCAATGTGAAAATAAGAGTTGTTGCTAGCAAATAAGCAACATATTCCACAAAAAAGGCTCAGCTAAGTAGTTGAGCCTTTTTTGTTTAGTAAAAATGACATATTTTTTTTACTAAATGACAACTTTATTAATTTGTAAAGTGTTCTTTAAATATCGAATATTACACCATATGAAAAAAATAATACTATCATTAACAGCTATTACAGGATTGTTTGTTTCCTTTAACCAACTTAATTCTAGTCCTACTGGTGGTCCAGCGGGTTATTCTGGCTCTCCTGCCGATGGGCAAACTTGTGGTTCAGGATGCCATGGAGTCCCTGTTTCCGATGTAAGCAATGTATTAACTAGCAATGTTCCAAGCAGTGGTTACATTCCAGGGCAAAATTATACCATTACAGTAACTGTAAATGGCTCTACTAACAGAAAAGGTTTCCGAGTATCGCCACAGGACAATAATGGAACGCTAGTAGGAAACATAGCTTCTGGTGATGGAAATAAAGTTACTGGAACAAAATATATAACCCATTCATCAGCAAAAACATCAACCAGTGCGGTATGGACTTTTACTTGGACAGCACCCGCTGCGGGCAAAGGAGCTGTTAAGTTCTATGGTGTATTTGTAAACGGATACTCAAATATTAGCAAACAAGTATTAACGGTTGAAGAACAAAAAGGGACAAGTACTTGGAATATTGATAATACACAAAAAGAAGTATCTGTATTTCCTTCTCCTACTAAAGACCTAATAAATGTAGCGGTAGATTTAAAAGACAATGGATTGCTTTCTATCAATATAATAGGTGTGAATGGAAAAACGCTGGGTAGCTTATTTGCAGAGCAACTAGCTGCAGGTAAACATCAATTACCATTAAACATAGCTGATTTTAAAGCAGGAGTTTATTTTTTAGAAATAAACGCAAACAATGAATCTACCAGAAGAAAAATATTGGTAAACTAATAACTTGTATTTTATACCAAATACGTGCATTAAATAGCACTAAGGTGCGAAGTGCTTTTCTATACAGACAATGAAAAAAAATAGTTCCGTAGCAATAGCTACGGAGCTATTTTTTTTAAAGCATTCTCGAAAAGGGGTATAATAGCAAAAAATAGTTGGTAAAATCGGCCAAAAGCCTTTTCCACAAAGGGATTGAGAGAAGCATATTGAAAACGTTTTCAATATGCTTTTTTTTGTTGATGAAAAACTCAAAAAAAAGTCGTGTTGGGGATGTAA
>JANMIV010000220.1:0-5748 GCA_031375995.1 Bacteroidota bacterium | reverse complement strand
CATCCATAATGGTATATATATGCATCAATGGCTTTTACGTTCAGCTTTTCGTCTAAATTCTTTCTAAAACCTTGGGCGTCTTTATAGGAGTATATTTGTTTGTTGTTTTTTATTACCCGTATTTCATGCTTATACCAACTACTGGAGTTTCCTATATAATCATAAGAGCCATAAAAATGCAAGTAATTGAATAGTAAACCATCTACTTGTGCTTTGTTTTTATATGCTAGCATGGCCTGTTTTACTATGGGTAAATACTTTTCATGTATTACTTCATCGCCTTGTATATAAAAGCACCAATCATAGTAGGCAGGAATGGCCTGAAAAGCTTTGTTGGTTTCGGCAGCCAATACTTTTCCCCCTTGTTTTAGGCTTTCGTCCCAAAGGGTTTTTATTATTTTTATTTTGCCCGTATCAATGGCTTGAATCAGCTTTTCCGTATCATCATCAGATTTACCCAAGGCTACATATACCTCATCGCATAGCGGTAATATTGACTGTATGGCTTCTACAACAGGATAATCGTATATGATGGCATTTTTTATAAAAGTAAAACCTGCTACTTTCATATTTATTCAGGTATTTGTTGGTGGGCTATTAGCTGCTTATATAAACCCTCTTGCTGCAATAGTTCATTGTGGTTGCCTTGTTGCACAATTTTACCTTTTTCTAACACCACTATCACATCGGCATTTTTTATAGTACTTAATCGGTGTGCTACTATTATGGTGGTTCGGTTGAGCATTATATTACTCAAAGCCTCTTGCACCAAACGCTCACTTCCCGTATCTAAGGCAGAGGTAGCCTCATCCAGTATCAATATATCAGGATTGGTATTTACTGCCCGAGCTATGCTTAATCGTTGCTTTTGTCCACCACTTAGCTTGCTGCCTCTATCGCCTATATTGGTTTCGTAGCCAGCTTCTGTTTCTATTATAAAATCATGGGCATTGGCAATTTTTGCGGCCTTTTCTACCTGCTCTTTGCTTACAGAAAGTTTGGCAAAACTTATATTATTGGCAATACTATCATTAAACAAAATACTTTCTTGGGTTACAATGCCCATTAAGCCCCTTAAGTCTAAAATTTTATAGTCCTTTATATCTACACCATCAATCAGTATTTGTCCTTCTGTAGGATCGTAAAAGCGAGGTATTAAGTCGGTAAGGGTAGATTTACCGCCACCTGACGGACCCACCAAAGCAACTGTTTGTCCTTTTTGAATACTTAGGTTTAAGTTTTTAAATACCCATTCTTCGTCATACTTAAAACTTACATTTCTAAATTCTATGTTATTGGTAAATGTTTTAATAGGCAGTGCATTTGGTTTTTCTATTATTACTTCCTCGCTGTTTATTATTTCTTCCACCCTATCAATAGAAGCCAAGCCTTTATTCATGGAGTTATAAGCGTTGCTAAAGGCTTTGGCAGGAGAAAGCAATTGAGAAAATACCCCTAAGTAACCCAAGAAAACGGAAGCACTTAAGCTATCGTCATTATTCAATACCATTTTTCCACCAATCCAAAGTATAACGGCAAATACAGAAACGCTAATGGTTTCGCTAATTGGCGATGAACCATCTCCAGTTCTGTTGGCTTTTATATTCAATTGGGTATATTCCCTATTTTGTCTTAAAAATCGCTTGAATAAAAAGTCTTGGGCATTAAACGCTTTGATTACCCGCACACCAGTAAGTGTTTCTTCTATATGCGAAACCAACGAACCAAATTGAGCCTGCCCTTTGGCTGTTTGTTTTTTGAGCAATTTACCAATTAAAGCAAGAAATAAGGCACTTATAGGCAAAGCACAAAATACAATAAGCGTTAATTTAGGGCTAACCCATATAAGGGAGCTTAAAAAAATAAGAATGGTAATAGGCTCTTTGGTAAATGCTTCCAACGAACTCATAATAGCTACTTCTATTTGGTGCATATCGCTGGTCATGCGGCTTAGTAAATCGCCCTTTTTCTCTTTGCTAAAATAAGAGAGTGGCAATACCAATATGCGTTGGTAAGCGGCTTTTCTAAAATCGCTAATAATATAATTGCGCATAGGAACCATAAAAAACAAGGCCAAATACCTGAACAAGTTTTTAAGCGTAATCATAAGCACTACAAAGCCACATATATAGAGCAGCACCATTTCGGCACCATACAAAGCCTTGTATTCAATAATATAGTTTTTGAGGACATCAAAATTTTGTTTGAAACTAAAACCTGTGTTGGAAGGTACAGGTGTTACTGCAATTGCTTGGTTATTGCTAAAAAGCACATCGAGCATTGGAATAATAGAGGCAATTGAAAATAAACCGAAAATACTTGAAAAAATATTGCAGACTATATTTAAGAGTGCATAGTATTTGTATTTAAAGGTAAAACGTAAAAATTTTAAATAGCCGCTCATTACTTCTATTGGGTTGGCAAATATGCTATTTTTTTATACCTTATTGAAAAATAATTTAATTGGGGCGGTATGACTTGTTTTTAGCACTTTTCAGGGTAAAGTATTCAATTATTTAGAATAGGACTGATAATACACATATAATTTACGCATTGATATAGCACAGGGAATAGCCTTTAAAAAGAAGTAATTTTTGCTTTAGTGGGTAATTCAGTTTTTTTTATAGTTTTACAGCACCAATTATTTTATGAAATTAAAACTTTCTTTGTTATTGCTGCTTGGCGCATTTAAGCAATTTGCCTTTGCACAAATTGATAATAGCATGCTTTCGCAAAATATAGCGGTACACGAAACGGATAGTGGCAAATTGGGCCTTACCTTGGATGTATTCAATTATATGCGCAATACCGAATACTTTAATAAGATAGAATTAGGGCGAACATTATTTGGTTATCAAGTAAGTCCTGCATTGCATTACCAAGTAAATAAGCATATAAAAATACAAGGTGGGGCTTTTATACGACATGACTTTGGGGGTGAAATTCCTTTTACTACCGTATTGCCTACTTTTACCCTTAAAACCAGTTACAATCATTTCCACATGCTATTTGGTACGCTGGAAGGCGCAACGGCTCATCAAATAATAGAACCCATGTTTGATATAGCACGTGCCATTGAAAATAGAGTAGAAAATGGATTTCAACTGAAATATGTAACTGACAAAACTTTCTTTGACACCTGGGTTAATTGGGAAAAGTTTATTGAACGAAAATCTACGCATAAGGAAATGGTTACAACAGGCCTCAATTATACCCAATTGCTTACGCCCGTAAAAAATAAATTCAAAGTGCATCTTATAGGGCAAGGAATGCTAAGCCATACAGGCGGACAGATAGACAAAGATACCGTAACTGAGCTTACCGTGCAGATTAACTATACCTTTGGTTTTAAATTGGCGCATGATTTAAGAAAAAACGAACAAGTTTCTTTGGAGGGATATTATTTAGTATATAATGCACTCAGTCCATCAAGTAAATGGGACTATAATAATGGTGCCGCTTGGTATGGCCATGCGGGCTACAAATACCAAGGATTGCATTTAATGCTGAGCTTTTTTCATGGTAATAGTTATGTAAGCCCTCGTGGAACCGCCATTTACCAGGGGCAGAGTATTGATAGACCCACCTATTTTGTTAGTAACCGCACATTATTAATTCCCCGTATTATGTACAATAAAAAACTATTCAATCAGGTGCAAATGAGCGCTCGTTTTGAGCCTATGGTAGATTTAGATAATTCTATTTTCGATTATTCCTTCTCTTTTTACTTGAGCTATCAGTTGGAAAAAATATTTAGATAAATTTTACTTATATATTTAATGCAGTAACTTTATATTTGCCTTTATTCAAACACGCAAACACACATGAAAAAAATATTATTCACTATAATTGCCTTTACCATTTGCAATATCAGTCTATTTGCACAAGACAATAAAACACCACAAGCGGAGATTAGTTTTTCTAAAACCACCCACGATTTTGGTGTAATTTGGGATGGCACACCTGTAGAATATACCTTTGAATTTACCAATACGGGCAAAGTACCTTTAATTTTAAGCAATGTACAGCCTAGCTGTGGCTGTACCGCTCCAAGTTGGCCAAAAGAACCTATAGCAGCAGGTCAAAAAGGTAAAATAGTGGTGGTGTATAGCGCGGGTTCGTATAGAAATACTTTTAGCAAAACCATTTCAGTTACCAGCAATGCTAGTAATAACAATGTAGTACTTACTATTAAGGGCAATGTAAAAGACAAGCCTCGCGAACCACAATCGCCAGTAAAAACACAACCTGCTGAAGGTGGTTTTTAATATACAAACACTTTCATTTTTGCACTTTCATACTCGTTTTATAAAGCATAAATGAATACTGCCACTTTAGGCGTATTGGCCGCTTTTACTACTTTAGTTTGCTGGACAATAGGTACTTTTTCTTTTACCAAAGCATCAAAACTATATGCACCTCTTTCAGTAAATAGGGTTCGGCTATTGTATGCTTTTATGCTACTAACTATTATTACCTGCATTATTAATCAAATAAGCCCTTTGCGCTTATGGATGCTGCCAGTGCCCATGCATTGGGTTTGGCTAGGTATATCGGGCATTATAGGTTTAAGCATAGGCGATCATTTTGCTTTTTCAGCTTTTAAAATATTGGGGAGTAGCAGAACCAGTTTATTTAGCTCATTTGCACCCGCAGCGGCTTTATTGGGTGGTGTTTTAATGTTGGGCGAAAGCATAAATATGGTAGGAGTGCTTGGCATGCTGGTTTCTGCCATTGGCATTATGTGGTTTATAAAAAGCAATGCACATAACAATGAGACTTTAGATAGGAAACATACCATAAAAGGAATAGCACATGCTATTATGGGTGCTGTATGCCAAGGAGTTGGTTTGGTTTTTGCAAAAAAGGGCTTGGTTCTGGCTAATACAGAGGGGGCATTGCTCTCTCCTATTCACGCTACTTGGATTAGGCTATTTGTTGCCGTTGTATTTATATATGCCATGGGTGTTTTTAAAGTAAATCTGTGGAAGGAGTTTAAAGCAATTACCAGCAACCGCAGCCTTTTTAAGCCCATTATTATTGGAACTTTGTTTGGGCCCATTATAGGGGTAAGTATGTCATTGTTTGCTGCCAGTATATTGGAGGTTTCCTTGGCGCAAACCATTTTTTCTTTCTTGCCTATTTCCGTAGTGGTTACGGCTTATGCCTTGGGTAAGGAAAAAATAAAACCACAATCAATAGCTGCGGCTCTATTAAGTATTTGCGGTGTTTTTATATTGATGTGGCGTTTTAAAATTATGTTATGGTTTGTTTAAGTTTGTGTATTGCCAATGCAATCCCATACAGCTATTTGGCATTAGGAGCAGTTTATGGGTTAAAACCTATTGCCATTTATTCATTTATTTCCTTTAATTGCGGCCAATAAACATGCTTTTAAAAATACAATTATGCTTTTTGCTTTTTGGCTTCCTATTGCGCAGCCAAGCACAGCAGCAGGAGTCAACTAAATACAAGTGGGAAATATTGCCTAAAACACATTTGGTTCCTCTTTATACCGCTGATAGCAGGGCACACCGATTAAGTATTCAAAAACCTTTTGATAGCCGAGGTTATATAGGAAGTATGGGCGGTATTTTCCCATTGGCTTCGCTTAGCAATGGCAAGCAAAAATTACAATTCAGTGCAGCATCTTCAGTCTATACCACCCTAAAAAGATGGACCAATAGAGGGCAATTGGAAAATATTGACTTTTTTGTAGATGTTTTTATAGATTTAGAACTAAACAAG
>JANMIV010000213.1:0-6422 GCA_031375995.1 Bacteroidota bacterium | reverse complement strand
GATCTACTCGGACTAACAACATTTGTAGTATCACTATTACCAGTACCTAAACTCCACACTCTTGAAGAAGATCCTCCTCCAGTAATTGAAGTATCAATAAATGAAAAATTATTCCCATTAACACATTGCGCAGCATTATTTACATTAAACCCAGCAACTGGATTGGCTTTTACTGTTATAGTTTTAATTAAAGAATCTTTACACCCATTATTACTCGTCAAAAGTAACTTTATAGAATATATATTGGGGGTTGAGTAAGTAGTTGTTGCAGTATTTGCTGTGGAAACAGTGTTATTTCCTAAATTCCAAGTTCGAGTATAGAAACCAGAACTAATTGAGGAAGTATCTGTAAAAACAAAATTATTGCCCACCAGACATTGTGAACTATTATTGCTTATGAATCCTAATACTGGTTTAGGATAAACTGTTACTATTTTGCTTAACGAATCCTTACAACCAAAACTATTTACCACAAGTTTAACAATGTAGTTGCCACTAGCTCCATAAACTTTATTACCACTTACAATAGTTGTGTTATCATTAATACTAGTACCAAAGTTCCACACCCTAGTTAAACCTCCAGAACTTACCGTTGATGTATCTATAAATGAAAAACTATTTCCATTTAAACACTGTGCATAATTATTTATTGAAAAGCCAACAGTAGGCTTTAGACCTATATTTACGTTTTGAGTAATTGAATCTCTACAACCATTATTACTTGTTGCCACAAGTTTTACAGTATATACTCCGTTTATATTATAGCTCTTATTTACATTGGCTTGAGTAGAGGTGTCATTTATACCTGTTCCCAAATTCCATATTCTAGTATATCCACCACTGCCCAAAAAAGAAGTATTATCAATAAATGTAAAAAGATTACCTCCCAAACATTGAGAAGCATTATTGACACTAAAACTGACATTAGGTTTTGAAACAATACTAACCATAACAGGAGCAGAAGTATCGTTTGGTGAACCGCATGAACTAACTATTCTCCGGAACCATGTATTGCTTACCAAGGCGGAAGGAGTATAATTTTGTACGTTATTTATACCACTCGCTACCGTATAGCCTGTTATTGAATTAACTGTAGAACTTATCCAGGAATAAGTATTTACACCACTCCCACCTGCAGGTACTGAACCTTGTAACATAGAAGGAACTGTTCCAGAACAAATTGCTTGTGCCCCAATAACATTATTATTGCTAAGAGTTGCTCCTGCATATGTAATAACTAATTTAGGCCATTTGGTACTGTCTGGATGATCAGAAGTGGACATAACAATACTTCTAAATGCTATTTCAGTTTGTAACTTCATCATTAAACCAAAACTACTATTAGGATTGTTTCTCATATCATTAACTAATGGAGTTACGTCTATATTTAAGTAATCCTGTGTATTACTAGTACTTTGTGACAAAGACACTTGATTTGTTGTAGTGGTGGCGGGCTGATTATTCCATGTTACAGCACTTTCACTCCAACTAGATGTAATTCTTTGTATATAAAATGCGTTACTACCACTCAAAGTAGAATTTAGTTGAGTTACGGCACTAGAAGTATTGCAATAAATGGACAATTGCGCATTAACAATGTTTGCACAAGGAGGAATTACGCTTAAATCAAAATCCATTAATGATCTTCCAATTGTTGGAATTCCGCTTCTAGTCCATGTCCAAGCGCCTAAATCATTACCACTTCCATCATTCACATTTGGATATTGACTATCAACCATAGCGTCCTTGCCTTGCGCTCCATTAGGTCTTATCGTTAATGTTACTTGACCAAAAGCATTATTAACAATAAATAGCAAAAAAACAAATCTCTTAAATAAATGTATCATATTAAGCAAATATATTAAATTTTACTAATCCACAAAATTAAAAACTATTCTTTTGTGTTTTAACACAAAATTTAACTTGTACTTGTGAAACAGCAAAAAAATTGACCTTGAAAAATGCATTTTGCTTTAAGAAAAATAAAATCGATATATCTATTGTTAGCCCATCTAAAAACTATCTATCTCCTTCATAAAAGGAGCCGATAAATGGGATGGAGCTACACAACAATATGCCGCCAAGAGTATTTCCTGCAACATTTCTTTTTGTATTAACTTTAAATTTACCAAAGTCCAGCCATATTTCCCCCATTTGTTGGGTACTTCGTAAATCATGTTTTTATCTATCATGCAAAACAATGGCTGCTCAATAGCACTTAAACGCACGCAACATCTGTTCTCTTTTGCATTGTGGGTTACAAATATCTTACCCTTTATTTTGTAGGCTTTCATCTCTCTATGAGGTACTTCTTGCACCTCCGGAAATGCCATAGGGAAACTACTAAAATTCTTATTCGCAATCATTTTAAATGGTACTTTTCATTGCCTTTGAGCAAGGTATATACTGCCATATCAGAAAAAGTATTGTTGAATAATATTCTGTCTTTGTAATGGGCTTCTTTTACAAACCCAATTTGCTCCATTAAATAAATAGCTCCTCTGTTATTGGGCGAAACTTTGGCTTCTATACTATGCAAATTCATTTCTTCTAAGCCAAATTGTATAATAGCCATTACTGCTTCAATGGCTATATTTTTACCCCAGTATTCAGTCGCCATTTCCCCACCTATTTCAGCACGCAAATTATAAGAATCTATCATGTTAAAACCACAAGTGCCAATTATTTCATTATTGTCTCTTAAAATTCCTGCCCAACCAATGGCCTGCTTGTTTTTAAAGGCATTAATAGTACGTTCGGCTAAACCAACAGCATCTTCTTGCTTTTGCATATTGGGTCGAGCAATAAAGGTATTTACTCTGCCATTGGATCGCATATCAAAAATACGCTTTGCATCGTCCAGCCTTATCTCTCGCAATGTAAGTCTATTGGTTTTTATAATGGGAAAGGTATCAAATACTTTGTTATTAAATGTATTCATAGTTATTGTTTAGGTATAAATGGCCTAGTAATAATACGGATAGCTCTTTGATAGCTGATGTAATTCCACATCCAGTTTAAAAATACTACTAAGCGGTTTCTAAAGCCTACCAATAGCATTAAATGTATAAACATCCACCCAAGCCAAGCAATATAACCCTGCATTTTAATACCAAATATTTCAAAAACGGCTTTATTTCTTCCTATGGTTGCCATACTACCTAGGTTTAAATAAGTATATGGTTTTGGTGCTTGATTGCTTATAATTTTTAAAATATTCTTACCCAATAAAACACCTTGTTGTTGCGCCACAGTTGCCACCATAGGGTGCCCATTTGGATAGGCTTTATCACTGTCCATATAAGCAATATCGCCAATAGCAAACACATTATTTAAAGTTTCAATGCGGTTATACGCATCCACTTTATATCTATTGCCACGCACTATTAATGATGCCTGAATACCAGGAATTGTTTTCCCCTTAACACCTGCACTCCAAATTACGGTATCTGTTTTTATTATCTGCCCATTGTTTAAGCTTAAATTGCCTGTTTCCACATCGTAAGATTGCACTGAAGTAGCTACTTGTACCTGTACACCCAACTCTTCTAAAAATTGTTGTGCCTTCTTGGATGAAATTTCGCTCATGGCAGCTAATACTCTTGGGGCTGCCTCAATTAAGTGTACTTGCATTTTACTGGCATCAATCTCTCTATAATCAGCTGGAATTACATTTTTCTTTATTTCTGCCAAAGCACCTGCTGTTTCCACTCCAGTTGGCCCTGCCCCTACCACTACAAAGTTTAAAAAGCGTTCTATATCGCCTGTTTTACTTTGACTCAACGCTTTCTCAAACTCTTGCAAAATATCGCTGCGCAAATCCAAAGCATCTGGAATGGATTTAAGTTGCATGCAATACTTTTCCAACTCTGTATTTCCAAAAAAGTTAGTTTGTGCCCCAGTAGCAATGCACAAATAATCATAGTTGAAATCTCCAATATTGGTTTTAACTAAATTACTAACCGTATCTACTTCCAATACTTCTGCCATTCTAAAAGCCACATTGGGCATATTACCAATTATTTTGCGCAATGGGTAGGCAATAGCATCTGGCCCTAAACCACCTGAAGCTACCTGATACATTAAAGGTTGGAAATTGAAATAATTGTTTTTGTCTAAAACAGTTACTTTTATGGGTTTATTGTTTAGCTTTTTAATAAGCTCTAACCCTGCAAAGCCTCCTCCAATAATAATCAAATGGGGAGCCTGCATACTTTGATAATGGTACTTCATATTACTATGCAATAGTTAATTGTACAGTACAAAGGATAGCAATAAAAACCAACTAACATAGCTTTAGAGGCTAATATTTATCAAATTACCCCAAAACTATTATTAATCAATTATTATTGGATATTTTAACAATAAACCACGCAAATCTGCAGCAGAAAAACGTGCATTCTTCGCTTTATTTACTTCCAAATCAATTCCAAAATTAAAAGCAGTTCTAAAATCTACTTTTTCTATTATGCTTTGCTGAAAAACAGACAAGGATAAATCACAATTCACAAATTTAGACTCCGTTAACTCCGCTTCACTAAAATCCACTTCCTTAATACTGCAATCTTTAAATAAAGTTTTCTTCATTTTCTTCTTATAAAATGATGCATAATCCAATATACACGTATCAAAACTAAAGGATAATAAAAAATCTTTACACCTAGCAAAATCTACTCCCAAAAGCTTACAATTAACAAACTCCACGCTTTTAAAAGCAGTATTGGCTACTTTGGCTAAACCCATATCGCAGCTATTAAAGGTACAATCTATAAAACTTACATTAGATAAATCTGCCTTTGCAAAATTACAATCAGTAAAAACTACTGAGTCATATTCCTGATGCGATAGTTTACCCTCCGCAAAACTTATTCCTTTTATTGTTTCCATACCTCTATTTGTCTTTAAACACTAATTTGCAATAGCATAGTGCATTTCCTTATGATTGTTCCTTTCACTATTATACCAACAATACTACAATTAGACTAAAATACCAATTATTGGGTCAAATGTATTTATTCTATTTTATTATTTTAGTAATTCACAGTTTATATAACTAAGTTGTGCCTTTATCGGTCAATTCTGGTAATTGGCTGATACATGGAAGAGGTGTTTGAAAACTTAATAAAGGGCTTTATTGATAATAAAATTGGTATTACAGAAAATTTCATAAGCCATGGATTGGCTGAGCACCTCAAACAGAGCATCCTTTCTCTTCAAGAAGAAAACCTATTGCTACCTGCAGGAACAGGCAATGCTGAAAAGTTAAATCACAATACTGCAATAAGAAGCGATACAATTTATTGGTTAGACAAAAACCACAACGACCCTTATGAAAATGAATTTTTGACCACAATAGAAACTTTTATAAAATATTTAAACTTGCATTGCTATGCTGGTATAAGCGATTATGAGTTTCATTATTCCATATACAAAAAGGGGAGTTATTACATAAAACACCTCGATCAATTTAAAAATGATAGCCATAGAGCCTACTCTATGATAAGCTATTTAAACACTGATTGGCATGAAGAAGATGGTGGAGAGTTATTAGTACAACTTGAAAATAAGCAACAAAAAATTGCCCCAACCCAAGGTAAAACAGTACTATTTAAAAGCAATGAATTACCCCACGAGGTTTTACTTACCCACAAAACTCGTCTAAGTGTAACTGGGTGGCTAAAGAAAAGTTAAACCAAGCTTCCTATCCATACAATTCCTATTCTTTTAATACATTTTTTCAGGTGCAAGCTATCTGTTAAGCCTTTATTCGTTTAAAAAGCGTCAATCGCCCTTCTTAACAATTCGGTAAACATTCAATAACCCATTGTTTACATTACCTTAACTATTCGGTTTTTCTAAAAAGTTCTTTTTGCATCTCTCATTATTAGATAAAAAATATGAACAAATCCATTTACAAATTATTAGGTGTTTTGCTTTTCAGTATGGCAAGCATGCTAGTGAATGCGCAAATTAATGCGCAATTTTTAGGACGCTATTCCATAGGAACTTATAATTCCAATGGCGGTGTAGCTGAAATCTCTGCTTACGATCCAAGTACAAAAAGAATGTATGTGGTAAATGGCCCTGACACTTCATTTAGAATTGTTAATTTGGCCAATCCTGCTAATCCAGTGCTAATTTCTACTATTTCTGTTAAACCTTATGGTATTGATGTTACTTCAATAACCACCAATAAAAAAGGTTTGATAGCCATTGCTGTCATTGACTCAAATGGTAAAACCAATCCAAGCAGCATTGTATTTTTAGATGCCAATGGTAATTTTATTAGCAAAGTAAAAGCAGGTGCCAATACCGATCATATTATTTTTACACCAAATGGAAATAGGCTATTATGCGCAAATGAAGGCGAACCAAATGTAGGTTACACAATAGACCCTGAAGGTTCAATCTCTATAATAGAT
>JANMIV010000202.1:0-5137 GCA_031375995.1 Bacteroidota bacterium | reverse complement strand
CGTAACTGATTATATGGCCATTTTCATCCAATTCTACTCCAGGAATTTTTTTAGTTCCTTTCTCCCTCGGCCCTACGCCTGAAAGAAATAATAAATTACCTACTCTTTTAGCATGTGGGTATAAACCAACTGGTTCGGGTGCTTTTGATGAATGTATGTCTGCCATAGTGTGTCTATTTTAAACTTTATAATCTAATGGTTATTTGATAATTATTTATTGACTACTTGTTTTTCCACTCCAATGTTTCTATCATTTTTAGCATGTCTTCTTTTAAAAAGTTCAAAACTGGCATAATAGAATCTTGGTTGGTAGCAGAATTGAAATACAAAGAGCCACGTAAAAAATGATGGGTACTATCTGTTATATAAAACTGAGCATTGGTGGCGGTACTGCCATCCAATTCATAAAATATACCATGCTTATTCGGTTTACTGATGTAATTCTCTATTATTTCATCTGCTTTTATAATATGCTTATACACCATTGTCCTGCTGTCATTTATAAATTTGAATAAAGAATCTCTGCTCTTTATTTCATTGTAACTCAAATGAAGTGTTACATTAAATGGCTTGTATTGTATATTATACCAACATTCCTCTGCATTGGGGTATTTATCCAAAACCATTTCTGAGTAAACGGGTATTTCCATTGAATAATTGCAAGGATTTACCACCTTAAAATACTTTTTTGCAGGAAACTCTATTCGTTGGTAGCCTTTTGGTTTTGGAATAATTACTTCATCAGCACAAGCAGTAAGCAATACTAGCAATGGTATAATTAGCAAATGATTAGGCTTTATTTTCTTCATTTATCGCTCAATTGTAATTTTAACTCTTTTTATCCTTCTCTTATCAACTGCTTCTATTTTAAATACTACTGGATGGTACTTAATTTCTTGGTTTTGTTTTGGCATATTGCCATTCAGTTCCAATATTAATCCTGCTAAAGTATCTGCTTCATTCCTTATCTCATCAAAAATATCAGGATCAATATCCATGTATTTACAAGCATCATTTAACTGCATTTTGGCTTCAAATACAAAATTATTGTCGTCTAACTTACTGTAGTAGCTTTCATCTTCATCAAATTCATCATTTATCTCCCCAAAAACCTCTTCTAAAATATCTTCCATGGTTACTAGGCCGCTCGTTCCGCCAAATTCATCAACAACTACCGCCATGTGCATCCGTTTATTTTGAAAATCTTTCAATAAATCATCTATCATTTTAGATTCGGGCACATAAAAAGGGGGTCTGATTAGCGTTTGCCATTTAAAATCGGCTCCTTTATGAATATGCGGTAGTATATCTTTTATGGATAGTACTCCCTTTATATTATCCAAACTATCATCATAAACGGGTAAGCGTGAGTATCCTTGCTCGTCAATTAAAACCAATAAATCAGCAAAATTAATTTCAATGTCAACCGCTGCCATATCTGGCCTTTGGCGCATAATTTCAGTTACATTGGTATTCCCAAAATTAACAATACCTTTCAAAATAGACTTTTCTTGTTTAGGCGCATCATTTTCAGAAGTAATATCTATGGCATGACTTAGTTCATCTACACTCAATATGTGCCCTCTTTTAGTAACACGCTTATCAATAATGGATGTGGAATTCTCAAGCAAATAGACCAAAGGACGGAATACTTTATACATATAAAACATGAAAATAGCCACCCAAGCAGCAACTTTACTGTTGTTTTGAACAGCATATATTTTAGGAATTACCTCTCCAAACAAAACAATCATAAAAGTAACAAAAACAACCTCTATTAAAAATCCAAAAAGTGGGTTGTTTTCAAAATCGAATATTGTCTTTAATAAAACGGTAGAAACCATTACCATAGCTACATTGATAAAAGTATTGCCAATTAAGATGGTAGCTAAAAGCTTTTTGGGGTGGTTAATTAAGAATTTGATAGCCTTAGATGTTGCTGATTCACTTTCTGTTAACTCTTCTATTTGCGGTTTACTTAAAGAGAAAAGGGCATTTTCAGAACCAGAAAACAAAGCAGAAAATAAAATAAACAATACAATAGCTAATGTAGAACCAACTATAGTGGGAATATCAGACGACTGTAAGTTTGAATTTAAATATGATAATACAACAAATTGGGTACTAAGCGGGGGTTCCATTTATTTTTGATAGAATAATTTGCTGCAATAATAAATATTTTTTTTCTGTAAATTTTACAATAAAATCATTTTAAAACCTTTGTTGCCAACAAGTGTTGATGGAAGGGTATTAAGTTTATAACAATAATGTTGTTAGTTTAATTATTTTCGTGCAGTTTTTTACAATTTCAAATTCATGAGTTCAGCTATAGAAAAAGAATTAGAGTCAGTAGTAATACGTTTTGCGGGCGATAGTGGCGATGGAATGCAACTTACTGGCACTCAATTTACCCATGCAACCGCTTTGCATGGTAACGATTTGTCAACCTTTCCTGATTTCCCTGCGGAAATTCGTGCCCCATTGGGCACACTTGCAGGTGTTTCAGGCTTTCAAATACATTTTGGTTCCACCAGAATACATACACCTGGCGATATGTGTGATGTATTGGTTGTAATGAATGTGGCCGCTTTAAAAGCCAATCTTAAAAACTTAAAAAAGGGCGGTGTTATTATTGCCAATACGGATGGTTTTGACGCTAAAAATATGCGTTTGGCAAATGTGCCTGAAGATAAAAATCCTTTAGAAGATGGTTCTTTGACAGAATATGATTTAAAAACCATTGATGTAACTAAAATTACCCGTGCAGCACTTACCGATACTGGATTAGGTACTAAGGAAATTGACCGATGCAAGAATATGTTTGTGTTGGGATTGATTTACTGGATGTACCACAGACCAACAGAAGGTACTATTGACTTTATAAAAGCCAAGTTTAAGAAAAACGAAGCCGTAATGAATGCCAATATAAAAGTAATGCAAGCTGGCTGGAATTATGGTGAAACAACAGAAACCTTTGCCAACCGTTATACTGTAGCTCCAGCAAAAATGGATGCTGGTGTATATAGAGGAATAATGGGTAACCAAGCAACCGCATTGGGCTTAATTGCCGCATCAGTAAAAAGTGGTTTATCTCTTTTTTATGGAACTTACCCTATTACTCCTGCTTCTGATGTATTGCACGAATTATCAAAATACAAAAATTACAATATAAAAACCTTTCAAGCAGAAGACGAAATAGCGGCTATTTGTTCTGCTATTGGAGCTGCTTTTGGTGGTAGTTTGGCTATTACGGGCTCTTCTGGACCAGGAATTGCGCTAAAAACAGAAGCAATCGGTTTGGCTACCATGTTAGAAATGCCATTGGTAATTATAAATGTGCAAAGAGCTGGGCCAAGCACTGGCTTACCTACCAAAACAGAACAATCTGATTTATTGCAAGCTTATTATGGCCGAAACGGAGAATGCCCTGTAGTAGTTTTGGCTGCTCAATCGCCTTCTGACTGTTTTGACATGGCTTTTGAAGCTTGTCGAATAGCGCTAGACCACATGATTCCCGTATTTTTCTTGAGCGATGGTTATATTGCAAATGGTGCAGAGCCTTGGCGTTTTCCTCAATCGAGTAATTTACCAGAAATAAAAGTAAAGTTTGCAGCAGCAAGAAGCAAAGATGATGGTAAATTTATGCCTTATGAACGTGATGAAAAATTAAGTCGTCCGTGGGCATTGCCAGGCACTAAAGGTTTGGAACATAGAATAGGTGGATTGGAAAAACAAAATATTACAGGTAATATTAGTTACGACCCCAATAACCATGAGGAAATGGTTCATTTACGCCAAGAAAAAGTAAACAGAGTAGCTGATTATATTCCTTTGCAAAAACTAGACAGTGGCCCAGAAACAGGTGATTTATTGATACTTGGCTGGGGAGGAACTTATGGTGCATTAAAAACAGCTACCACTATTTTACGTGGAGAAGGATACAATGTTTCCCATGCCCATGTGCGTTATTTGAGCCCTTTCCCAAGTAATTTAGGTGATATTTTAAAAGGCTTTAAAACGGTAGTGGTACCTGAATTAAACAATGGGCAATTGGTGAAAATAATAAGGGACAAGTATTTTGTAGATGCAATTCCATACAATAAAATACAAGGATTGCCTTTTATGAGTACCGAAGTAGTAAATAAAATTAAAGAAATTTTAGCTTAATAGTATGAACGAAGTTGCAGAAAAATTAACATCGAAAGATTTTTCATCAGATCAAGAAGTACGTTGGTGCCCAGGTTGTGGTGATTATAGTATATTAAAACAAGTACAAACCGTTTTACCAGATTTAGGGCGTCCTAAAGAGGAGTTTGTTTTTATTTCAGGTATTGGCTGCTCGAGTCGCTTTCCATACTATATGGATACTTTTGGTATGCACAGTATTCATGGTAGAGCTACTGCAATTGCCACTGGCTTAAAAGCTACCAGACCCGATTTATCCGTTTGGATTATAACTGGTGATGGTGATTCTATGAGTATTGGTGGAAACCACTTTATTCACATGTTACGTAGGAATCCTGATGTAAATGTATTGTTGTTCAATAACCAAATATATGGCTTAACAAAAGGCCAATACTCTCCTACTAGTGAACAAGGCAAGGTAACAAAATCAACGCCCATGGGAAGTGTTGATTATCCGTTTAACCCTATTGCACTTGCGTTGGGAGCTGATGCGACATTCGTGGCCAGAACAATGGACAGAGATCCAAAACACCAGCAAGCTGTTATAAAAAAAGGATACGAACATAAAGGTACTTCTATGATAGAAATATACCAAAACTGTAATGTATTCAATGACGGAGCATTTGAAATTTATACGGAAAAGGCCAGCAAAAAAGAGCAAATATTACTTATGGAAAATGGTAAACCGCTTATTTTTGGTGCCAATGATGACAAAGGAATTATGCTTGATGGCTTTAAACCTATTATTGTTAATTTAGCTGATGTATCTGTAAACGATTTATGGATTCATGATGAAACAGATTTGGTAAAAGCTACTATTCTGTCTCGCTTCTACGATGACCCAAGCCATGAAGAACACAAACCAAGACCTTTTGGTGTGTTCTATATCAATACTAAAAAATCGACATTTGATGAATTGTTTAATAACCAAATGGAAACTGCTTTAGCTAAT
>JANMIV010000192.1:0-3913 GCA_031375995.1 Bacteroidota bacterium | reverse complement strand
CGGTTATAAGTCATTTGGTTCAATCCTTCTGAGCTATGTACAGTAGCTAATACTGGGCAAACTGTTTCACAAGGTGCATGACCACAATGTTGGCACATCATTGGTTGATAAGTAACAGACACATTTTCAAAGTCCATTGTTGAACCTTTTCCGTAATCAATCGCATCTTCTTCTTTAGGCATTAAAAAGCCATTTGCTAATCCTGACTTTTCGCGAGTTGCTTTTTTACCGTCCTTACCTTTAAAACTGTAGTATCTATCAATTCTGATCCAATGCATTTCTCTGCCGTTCAAAATTTCTTTTCTACCTACCACTGGTACATTGTTTTCAGCAGAACAACTAACAACACAAGCACCGCAGCCAGTACAAGCATTCATATCTATAGCCATGCCCCATTTGTGGCCTTTGCTATCATGCTCTTCCCATAATGATATAATATGGGCGTGATCGTTATTACCAGCACTTGGATTTTTAATATACTCATTCAATGAAGCTTCGCGCAATAAACTACGTCCTTCAATAGTATGGTGTGTTTGTGTTTGTGGTAATTGGTAACCATCGTCTGTTTTAGCAATGGTAATACCACTAGAAGTGCTGTAAGTATAAGTTCCATTATTGAAACCAACCAAACCAAAAGCATTTTTACCTAAACCTTTTCCAAAGTTTGAAGCCACTTTTCCATTTGATTTACCATAACCTACTGCTAAACCAACAGTAGAGTTAGCTTGCCCTGGTTGTACTAAAATTGGTAAACCTTCAATTACTGTTTTTCCAACAGTTAAAGTAACCACATCACCATCTTTTACATTAAAAGTATCGGCAGTAACTTTACCTATGGTTAGGTAATTGTCCCAACATACTTTACTAATCGGATCAGGTAATTCTTGTAACCAAGGGTTATTGGCATGTGTACCATCGCCAATACCAATTTTAGTATATAACTTTAACTCTGTATTTTTCAAGTTAGTAGTATAGTTTACTGTTGCTCTGTTAGCTATATCGCTTGTTAAAGCCACCGCTGTAGCAGCAGATACCGCTTTAGGTGCAGCAATATAGAAACCATCATGTAAGGCTTTATTCCAAGCTTCTTCACCAGCCATTAAGATGTTGCTTTGCCAGTAGTTTTTTACATAAGCATATACATCGGTTGAGTTACCAGTCCATTTTAATAAACTAGCTTGTGCTTGGCGGGTATCAAATACATTGGTAATAGTAGGTTGGGTCAATCCAAAATAGCCTAATTTAGGTTCTGCATCGTTCCAACTTTCTAAGTAATGGTTATCAGGAGTTTGGTAATTACAAAGCTCACCTGTTTCATCAGTTGCGCTATTGGTGCTTATTCTAGTTCCTACTTTCTTTAAAGCATTTTTAAATCTTTCTGCATTGTAATAACTGTATGCAGGGTTGGTATTATAGAAAATAACGGTATCAACAGCACCACTTTCCATTTCAGCAACAAATGCCTCAAAAGCAGCATCATCGCCACTTACTTGGTTAGAATAGTTGTCTAAATCTATGGTAGTTCCAATATTACCTAGCAAACTATTAATGGCAGCTACCAATAATTGATTATCAACATTGCTTGAACCCGAAACTACTAAAGATTCTCCCTTAGCAGCTAAAAGTTCTTTGGCTGTTAATTCAATTGAATTCAAAGCTAACTCTAGTGTAGGAATACTAAAAGTAGGTGCTCCAACCGAAGCAGCAATTTTATTGTAAATAGCTAATAATGCAGCTCCTTCTGATGAAGGTTTGATTGGGAAGCGGTAATCTGCATTAGAACCAGTCAAAGAAAGGTTGCTTTCAAAATGCAAATGACGGCTCATTTTCTTGTTCTCAGCTTTTCTGTTCTTAGCCCAAGCCTTAGTAAATTCTACTGGCGAAATCCAAGTTCCAAGGAAATCAGCACCAAAACTTACAATTACTTTTGCCTTATCAAAACTGTAAGAAGGCACCACTGCTTTACCAAAAGCACGTTTGTTGGCTTCAATTAAAGCGGCATAAGAAACAGCCTCGTATCCAACCGTTTTGGTAGTAGGGTATTTAGCAGTAAACTCTGCTATTATTTTTTTTGTTGATGGACTTGTTATAGTACCACTTACTATTCTAATATTTTTAGCTGCAGATAATGCTTTCATAATATCTGCATCAACGCTGGCCCAAGTTGCTTCATTAGCATCTTTGCGAGGTGCTCTTAAACGCTCATTATCGTACAAATCTAACAAACTGGCATGTCCAGTAGCACACACACCACCTTTAAATACTGGTGATTCTGCGTTTCCTTCAATTTTAACAGGGCGTCCCTCACGGGTTTTTACCAATATACTGCAACCTGTAGCGCAAGCACCACAAGTAGTTGCATACCAATTGGGAATACCTGGTGTAATATTTTCTGGTTTTACTACGTAAGGAATGGCATTTTTTACAGGAGTATTGTTACAAGCTGCCAAAGCCACCGCTGAAATGCTAAAACCAAAGTACTTTAAGAAATCACGTCTGTTCGACTGCATTTCACCATCAGAATCGGTTAAAACCTCTTCCAAAGGAATACCTTGGGTAAATTCATTCTTTTTTGAAGCAACAAATTTTGGATCATTGTTTAGCTCTTCTAAACCTTTCCAGTATTTATTTTTATTTTCCATTTAAAATTTTCTTCGTTAATCTGTTAAGCTTTTATTTCTCTGTTGTTGGATTTGATTAATAATGGCATTTAGCACACTCTAATCCACCATTTTGAGCAACAGTTATAAAATCTTTGTTGCTGGCTTTTAAATCTTTATGTAATTTTTCGTAGTAATCGTTATTAGCTACATCCACTTTTGCCTCACGGTGGCAATTGATACACCAACCCATTTGTAAACTACGTTGTTGGCTTACCACTTTCATTTTTTCTATTGGTCCGTGGCATGATTGACACTCTACTTTACCAATTTTAACGTGTTGTGCGTGGTTAAAATAAGCGTGATCTGGTAAATTGTGAATTCTTATCCATTTAATAGGTTGTTGCTTGTAACCTTCAATGTAAGCACCTTTTTCTGCATCGTACCCTACTGCATTGTATATTTTTTGTATTTCGGGCGATACTTGACCATTGTATTTGTCTTTTGCTTTTACATACATGTGGCAATTCATACAAGTACTAGCTGAAGGAATAGAAGCTTGCTTGCTTTTATCGGCACTTGAATGGCAATACTGGCAGTTTATTTTGTATTTACCTGCATGTAACTCGTGCGAGTAATTAATAGGCTGTACTGGAGCATAACCTTTTTGTACTCCTACTTTTTTATTTCCATAGTCAAAACCATATAGACCTAAAACTACTGTAATAATAGCTCCAACTGCCATAGTACCCACAACAGGATGTTTTACAAATAATTTGTAACGGGTTGATTTTCTGTTTTGTTTCCAATGAACTTTTACTTCATCGGCCTCCACTTCTTCTGGGTATTTATCGGTATGAATTTTCTCTACTACCTTGCGTATATTGAATAATATAAAGATGATAGCAATTAGAATCAATGAGAAAATCAATAATCCTATTAGCATACCTTCTGTATAAAACCCATCACTACCAGCCGCACCTGATGCAGGAGTTGTTCCATCACCAGCGGCTGCCGTTGCAGGAGCCGGACCACCTGTTTTTACGTATTCTAAAATTGATTTTACCTGAGCATCAGACAACTGCGGGAATGCAGTCATTACCGACTGATTGTACTCATTGTAGATTTTTAATGCTTCCGCGTCACCGGCTTTTACCATGGCTTGCGAATTCTTAATCCACTTAATTAACCATGCTTCTGAATGACGCTTGTCAACATCCTTTAAAGCTGGACCAACAACTTTATCGTTGATAGCGTGGCATGAAGTACAATTTGCATTAAATAATTTTTCGCCTTCCGCTACATCAGCTAAC
>JANMIV010000150.1:0-3867 GCA_031375995.1 Bacteroidota bacterium | reverse complement strand
CATCTATTTTAAAGGGAGTAACACTTTTATCGTTTACTTTAAAAGTGTTACTCCCTTTAAAATAGATGGTAAAAGCTTTATTTGCATGGATAAACAAGAAAAAACCACTTTAAAAGCACCAAAATATGCCCAAAATATATGGTATCCATTGAATATTGATAGTAATTTGCTTTTTGTTTCTGTTGCTGATAAGTTTTGGCATACTGCAAGCAATGAATTTGGCTGTAGTTACACTGATACTCTTTTGGTTAAAGATGCATGTGAACCTTTATTGTTTATGCCAAACGCTTTTACTCCAAACGGAGATGGCTTAAACGACTATTTAAACTTTGCAGGTAAATACGTTGATTCCTTTCACTTAACAATTTATAACAGGTGGGGTGATTTGGTTTTTGAAACTTTTGATTTCAATAGCAAATGGGATGGTACTTTTCAAAATAAGCCACTTCCAAGCGATGTTTACTTTTATACCTTAAATTATGCTTCCATTGCAGATTTAGGGCAAAAAGAAATAAAAGGTAATATCACCATTATTCATTAATGTTTTTACTCCATAAAATATTACCCATTGCTACTGTTTTAATTGGTATTTCCTTTATAAAGCCATTACCAAAAATTCCTGAAAGTACGCGTTCAAAAAGTGCTATAGCCTTGTACCAAAATAAACTAAAAATTGCCTTTAGCGCATCAAACTTAACTTGGGGTAACCCTGTATTCATAAGAATTTATAAGCAAGAGAGTGTTTTAGAAGTTTGGGTCAAAAAGAACCATAGCTATGTATTGTTTAAAAGTTATCCTATATGCTACTATTCAGGAAATATTGGACCAAAAACAAAAATGGGCGATGCACAAGCACCAGAAGGCATCTATCAAATAAAAGCCAAGCAACTTAATCCAAATAGTAATTATCATTTATCATTAAACATTGGTTATCCCAATGCTTTTGACCTCTTTCATGGCTATACAGGAAATTTTATAATGATACATGGAAACTGTGTTTCTATAGGTTGCTTTGCAATGACAGACCCGATAATAGAAGAAATTTGGACATTACTAGCTAGTTCTCTCACAAAAGGACAACAAAATATTCCTGTCCATATATTTCCATTCAGCAATATGAGTGCCGAATTAAGCAAACATAAAGGCAATAAACATTACCAATTTTGGAAACAACTTGCGCCAATTGATTCTGTATTCAATACAACAGCAATAATACCTGATGTTAGAATAATAGCTGGGAAATATATAATGTATCCTTAATTGATAAGGCTAAAATTTAAGCCAAAATCCAATTGAACTTGTATGCTGTATCTGGAATAGTTATTCTATCTGCAATTCTAAGCATTCTATCAGGTAAAGCAACTATATAATCGCGGGCTTTTTCACCACTTTCTTTCAATCCCTTCATGCTTTCTATTTTCCATTCATCTACCAATGATTTTAGAATTTCGGCATAATCAGTAGCCGTGTAAACACCAATGCGTTGTGCGGCATCACTAAAGTTAGAAAATATATTTAACTCCTCACCCAATTGGCGAAGACACTGAGATGGCATTAATATTTTTTTACGCATCATGGCTTCAAAAGCCAGCATCATTTCATTGGCATCCACCTCGAATATTCTGCTTACAAAAGTTTTATAAGCTTTTGCATGCCTAGCTTCATCCGCAGCTACCAGTCCGCATAGTTTAGAAAGTATATTATTTCCATCTTGTTTAGCCAAAGATGCTACCCTACGGTGCGAAATATTGGTGGCTAGTTCCTGAAAACTGGTATAAACAAAATTTTTATATGGATCGGCAGCAGCACCATTGTCAAATCCATCGGCAATTAAATATTGGGTGGAAGCCTCAAATTGACGCATATCAATTCTACCACATAAATACAAATAACGGTTTAAAGCATCACCATGTCTATTTTCTTCTGCAGTCCAACGTCTAAGCCACTTCATCCAACCATTGTTTTCGTATTGATTAATACCTTGCACACCTGCCAACCAAGTTTCATAAGTGGGTAAGGCTTCTTCTGTAATGGTATCAGCTACTAGTACTGCTAAAAAATCGTATGATAAGTTTTGAGCTTGCTCTTGTATTGTTTTTAAATCTGCTATAAAATTGGCATCGGAAGTAAGTGGTAATAATTCTGAAGCTTGCCAATTGGTTTCAATTGGTTTCAGATATTCTTCGTTTACTTCTTCAATAGATTGACCAAGATGAAGCATTACTTCCGAGCGGCTAGCACTTAATTGTTGTATCATTGGGTAGTTATCAAGTGTTCGAATTTAGCCTATTATTTTTGTTATACAAAAAGTACCCTAAAATTAACATAAGAATCCCAATTGTAGCATTGATTTTAGCAATTCTTGTTTAAATTAAATTCTATTAACTATGAAGGTGATGCTTGCTACATTATTCTCTCTAATATTTGCGCACAAAACATCTACTGCATCTCTTAATTGCTGCAGCAAATCACTTGACTTGAAAGCACTTGATTCATTTTAAGATAGCCTTGCTGAGCAAAAAAGCGTTGCTTTTCAGCACTTATATGCAACGGATTTATGAATGACATTGAAAGTATCAATTAGGGAATTAAATAAGCTCCCATGCCGATAAAGATACTGCAATAATAGGGACAGACCATGTTTCGAAAGCACTTAAATTAATGCCAATAGGCAAAACATTGACTGGTATCCACTTTTTACTTTGTTGCAATAAAACACTGGCTTTATAGTTTAATTTTCTGTTAAAAGGATTTTCTACCTTTAGCATCATTCCCACGTGCATCTTTCCATCTACCTGTTGAGAAAAAGTAATAGTAAAAGTACGCTCTGGATGAAGATTGGCTTTTACGGTTTTCATACTTTTTATTCCCTTTTTATCCAATTCTACTTCTATAAATATTTTCTCACTTGGGTAAAGCAGTATGGTATTATTAGCTAAAATATAAGGACTTGCTTTGATTACTTTTTTATAGATATTGCTATCTTCTAAAGCTAATTTAAGTGTAAAAGCTTTTCGCGAAACTAAATTATTTGATTGGCTAAGAACTACGATTGAAATAAGGAGGAGACAAAATGAAAGTACGCTTTTTTTGATCATTTTTTTATTGGGGTTTACAGTCAATTACATGAATAATATACTTTTCAACTCACTACCAAGTTGCTTGCTTGGTGTGCAATATTATACTATTCGTAAACCAAAGCAAGTGTCCATACCATATTTAGGTAATTATTAATAATTTTTGTAAACAGAAAAAGATAAGCTACAAATAAGACTTATAATTGAACGGAGGTTTATGCAAGCCAATTTACATGCAATGCTTTTTGCATCCAATAGTACCTAATTATAGAAAAAGAAAATGGCGACTTATGAAGCAATATATCATAAGGTCTTTTTTCTACCGTTAATTCCCATCTGGTCTTTTTCTCCAACAATATACCATCCCGTTCCAACCAATTTCCTCTAAAACTATCAATGGTATTTGAACCTATGGCTGGCCAATATGCAATACCCGCTTTTAAAAGACCCTCAACTAAACTTTTCTGTTCAGCGCTAATTTCAAAACCATTTATTATTGGAGTAGATACGTCTATCCCGCATAATATTTTATTAAGTACCAATGAAGAATCTTTGTCCGTGTTTGCTCCTGTAATTACATTTTGCAGACAATGGGCAGCTATTATTTGCGCTTCTGGGCTTTTAAAGGCTTTTTTTTCCGTTAACGCTAGTCTTAAAAAAAATACTTTTAAATAAGCATTCAATATAACAATACCTGCATTTTTAATTGGAATAGGAGTGTCTATCATAAACTTTTATTTTAGTTGGAATTTTACGAGTAATTAATTACCATGGTTTCAAAAGATACTTC